>CAZNSV010000174.1:0-6761 GCA_964575775.1 uncultured Desulfovibrionaceae bacterium | reverse complement strand
AACTCCTGCCATGGCAGCCCCTCATCGTGGGGGACAAGGGCTGGGAGACCACCTTCCGGCACAGCCCCCATCCCTGGCGCTACCATCCCGAGCTCGCGTACTACGACCAACTGCCCCTCTTGTACCCGCGCTGCGCCGTGAACTTCAATTGCACCAGCAAGCAGATGAAAGGGGCGGTGAACCAGCGGGTCTTCGACGTGCCCGCCACGGGTTCCTTCCTGCTCACGGACCAACGCGAGCAGTTGGAGCGGCTCTTCGAACCGGGCCGGGAAGTGATCTGCTATCCGGAACCAGAGGCCGTGCCCGAGTTGGTGGACCACTACCTCCGGCACCCGGAGCAGCGCAAGCGCGTGGCCCTGGCGGCCCGGGAGCGCATCCTCGCCGAGCACACCTACGAGCACCGCCTGCGGAGCCTCATGCGCGGCATGGCCCGGATCTTCGCCTGATTGCGGGGGCCCGACCATGGCAGACAAGCCCCCCATCCTCGTCCTGCAGATGCAGCGCATGGGCGACCTGGTGCTCACCTTCCCCCTGCTGCTCTGGCTGGGGCAGCGCCACCCCGGACACCCCTTGTGGGTGGTGGCGGAGTCCGTCTTCTATCAGGGGCTGCTGCCCCTCTCCCCGCCGGTGACCTATCTGCCCTGGCACGCCCTGGAGCCCCTGCAGCGACAGAACTTCCACCTCTTGCTCAACCTGAGCCACCGGCCCGAAGCGGCCCAGCTGGCGGCCCAGCTTCAGGCCCGGGAGACCCTGGGGCCGGTCCAGCCCCCGGACGCCCCCCTGCATGTCCACGGCGCCTGGCAGCTCTACCGGGCCAACCTGGTCCGCAACAACCGCCACAACCTCTTCCACTGGGCCGACCTCAACGCTCTGGACTGCATCCCGGCAGCGGACCTGGGGCGCACGGTCTGGCCGGAACCGAGGCAGGGCAGTTCCGGCCGGGTGGGGCTGTTTCTGGGGGCTAGCGAAGAGCATAAGCGCCCCACCGTGCCGTTCTGGGCAGGATTCGTCCGGGCCCTGACCCGGCGGGGACTGACCCCGGTGCTGCTCGGCGGCAAGGCGGAAATCCCCCTGGGCAGCGCGGTGCGCACGGCTGCGGGGCGTCCGGTGGTCGATCTCTGCGGCCGCTTCGCACTGCCGGGTTTCGTGCGCGCCCTGGGCGAACTGGACCTGCTGGTGACCCCGGACACGGGGCCCATGCACCTGGGGGCCTGGCTGGGCGTTCCCACCCTGAATCTGTCCATGGGGCCGGTGAATCCCTGGGAGACCGGCCCCTATCAGCCGGGGCACCACATCCTGCAGGCCCGGCTGAGCTGCGTGAACTGCTGGCACTGCACCCACCCCACACCCTACCGCTGCAGGGAACTGTTCCAGCCGGAAAAAACCGCCTTCGTGGCCCAGCGCCTGGCCCAGGGCAAGCTGCACGGGTTGGAGAGCCTGGACCCGCGCCCCATGCGCCTGCTGCGTACCACGCGCAATCACCTGGGGCTCTACCATCTGACACCCCTGGGCCCTGGAGGGGCGGACATGCGTCTCCTGGCCGGAGCTTTCTGGCGCAATGCCTTTGCCACGCTGCTGGGCCTGGACCAGAGCGGCCCGGCCAGGGAGGCCTGGCAGGACCTCGTTGCCGCGCAGCCCGGGTTGGAGCGCCCCTTGGCCCGAGCCCTGCGTGACCTCGGCCAGGGCCTGGCCCAGGCCCTGCAGAAGCGGCGCAGCCTGGATGCGGCCTTCTGGCAGCGGAGTCCGGCCTTGCTGCGCCCCTTGTCGGGGTACATCCAGCTGCTGCTGCAGAACGAGAACTATGCCCCTGCGGCTTATGCCCGGGCGCTGCATTGCCTGGAACAGGTGGCCGGGCTGCGTCAGCCCTGAGCCGGACCGCCCGTTCCCGTCTTCGCGCCCCGAGGAGGCAAGACTGACCGCCCTCCGACCGCCTCGCCATACGTAACCAACTGAAATCACGAAGTCCGTTCTTCTGGAACGGCTTTTGTATTTCCAGGGGGCGAGGAGAAAGGACCATGCAGATATTTCCCACATTGATCCCCCATGAGACGCCCCCCCTGGTCAAGGCGGACGGTGGCGGCAGCCGGATCTCCCAGGCGTCGCCCTTCGCGTCCCTGCTGCAGAGCATCTCCGACAAGGCCGACGCGCAGAGCTCCCGAGCCGCGCTGGGCAATACCCGGGAGCGCATGGAGCACCGGCGCCAGGCCGAACTGAACAAGAACGGGCAGCACGGTCTGGGTCTGGGGGCCAAGGTCTCGTTGACGGATTTCAACGCCCTGCGCGGCAAGCTCAAGGCCCAGGGCCTGAGCGACGAGGATCTCACCGCGCTGCAGGAAAAGATCGGCAGCTCCGAGGGTCTGAGCTGGAAGTCCATGCTGCAGACCGTGGCCTACAAGCTGGGGTTCTCCCTGGGCAGCCTCTATCCCGAATTGGACAGCGCCGCCCGGAACGAACTTTCCGCCTTCTTCACCAAGCTGGGCTTTTCCCTGGAGGAGGGCGAAGGCCTGATCCAGGACCTGGAAAACGGCAAGCAGAGCAAGGTCTGGCAGATCGTGTCCAAGACCGTGGGCAAGCTGGGGGACGAGGACCTGCAGCAGATCGGCAAGAGCGAACTGGCCGCCCTGGCCCAGGCCCTGGGCCTCACGGGCAACGCCCTGCAGCGCGTGCAGTCCATGCTCCAGGGGGAAGGCTCGGATACCCTGCCCGCCAAGGGCACCCGGCTGGTGCTGGACTCCATCGTCACCGAAAGCGCCAAGGCCCAACGGCAGTTGGACAACAGTCTGGGCGAGTTGCGGGCCGCCATCGAGAGCGGGCTGGCCAAGTCCCGGGCTGCCCTGGACCTGAAGAGCCTGGCCGACAACCGGGAAACCCGGGACGTGGCCCTGGCCAAGGTGCGGATCAAGGACGAGGCAGGCAAGAAATTCCGTTCCGAGGAAACCGGTACGGAAAGCGACCATGCCGCCGTTGTGGACAAGGACGCCAAGCCCGGGCTCAAGGGCGATGCCAAGAGTTCAAGCAAGGACGCACAAGGGGGCGAGCAGGCAGCCAACCAGGCAGCCAGGAAGGAGGCCCCGGACCGCACGGACAAGACCGGCAAGGAGCAGCAAGCCACCGAGACCAAGGGCACCCAGACCACCGAAGGCGAACGCGGCGGCGGAAACCAGTCCGAGCGGCGGCTGCACAAGGACGACCTCGGCCACGATGGCAAGCAGAATCAAGGCGACGCCAAGGACGGCTCCGGCAAGGACGGAGACAAGAAGGCCTTCGACGAGATGTGGAGCAAGGTCACGGTGCGGGCCAACCCCGAGGCCGGGCTGCAGCAGGCGGATCGCCTGGCTGCCCAGCAGGCCGTGTTCACCGCCGAGCCAATACAAACCGCCCCCCTGGCTGGGGAGCGGATTCCGCCCCAGCGCATCGTGCGTACGGTCCAGGAGGGGGTGCTGCAGAACCTCGAACAAGGCACCAAGCAGCTGACCCTGCGCCTGGACCCGCCCAACCTGGGCAAGCTCACGGTGGTGCTGCAGGTGCACGGCAACGAAGTGCGGGCCATGATCCGCACGGAAAACGAGGACGTGACGCGCATGCTCAACGACCAGACCAATCTGCTGCGCCACACCCTGGAGCAGCAGGGACTCAAGGTCGAGAAGCTGGACGTGCAGACCCAGGCCAACAGCGAGCACAACCAGCGGGACTGGCAGGGGCCGGAGCAGCACAACGCGGCCCAGGAGCGCAACCGCGACCCCCTGCGCTCCACCCTCAGATTCCTGCGGGAGCGCAACGGCGAAGACGAGCCTTTGGCCCACGACATGCAAAACAACGGGTCAGAGGAAACAAATTCCCACCAGGGACTTCACGTCATAGCCTAGGAGAGCGTCATGGCTTCCAGCGTCTACCAGAGCTTCATGTCCAGCCAGAACTATTCCACCTACGACCCCAACAAGACCAGCGGCAAGTCCGAGTTGGGCAAGCAGGACTTCCTGAATCTCATGGTGGAACAGTTGAAGAACCAGGACCCGCTCAATCCCACGGCGGATACGGACTTCACGGCCCAGTTGGCGACCTTCAGCAGCCTGGAGCAGCTCATCGACATCAACTCTGGCGTGAGCACCCTGGGTGAAGGCGCCCAGCGGCAGGAACTGCTCAATTCCGTGAGCTTCATCGGCAAGGAAGTCATGGCCGGGGGCGACAGTCTCAGCAAGAAGGGTGAGAGTATCAACACCGTGTCCTTCACCCTGAGCGAAGCCGCTGCCAACGTGTACGTGAACATTTTCGACGAGGCGGGCAGCATCGTCCAGACTATCGAAATGGGCGCCCTGCAGTCCGGCAAGTACACCGTGGACTGGGACGGCAAGGATTACAACGGCAAGACCGCCGCCGACGGCGTGTACTTCGTGGCTATGGCCGCGGAAGATGCCGAAGGCACCGCCATCCTGGTGAACACCGAAGTGAGCGGTGTGGTCAAGGGCGTGAACATCTACAGCAACGGCAACTGGCTCGAGTTGGAAGACGGACGTGAAGTCAGCATCCTCAACGTCAAGACCATCGTGAACGTAACCAACACGGGCACCAAGAAAGAAGAAGAGAAAGAAGGCGAAGAAGTTTGAGTACCGCGTAACGACGTACGGCCCCTTCGTCCCGGGGCAGCCGACCGCGAGATCGGCTGGGACGAAGCGCACACGACATAAGGAGGTCTCCCATGGGTCTGTCAGCTTCAATGTGGACCGGTGTTTCCGGCCTGCTGGCACACGGTGAAAAGATGAATGTTCTCGGCAACAACATTGCCAACGTGAACACCATCGGTTTCAAAGCATCCAACATGTATTTCGAAGACTTTTTCTACCAGTTCACCAACACCGCGGCCCAGGCCAACGGCCAGATCGGGCGTGGTGTGAGCGTGGCCGCCATCTTCGGCGACTTCAGCCAGGGGGGCTTCGAGTCCACCAACGAGCCCACGGACCTGGCCATCGGCGGCAACGGCTTCTTCGGCGTCAAGCCCATCGGCTCCGACACCATGTACTACACCCGGGCCGGCAACTTCCGCTTCAACAAGGACGGCTACCTGGTGGACCCGCACGGCTACGCCCTGCAGGGCTGGGCCATCAAGGAAACCCCAACCCAGGCCGCCACCACCACCACCCAGTCCGAGGAAACCCAGTACAAGTCCGCCATCCGCGGCGTGGGCACCCCGCAGAACATCCGCCTGGAGGGCTTCACGGCCCAGCCCAGGCACACCACCCGGGTCTCGGTGATCAACAACCTCAACTCGGCCTCTGGCGGGGACAACACCCCCGACGCCACCGATCCCTTCTTCGCCCTGGCCAAGAGCTGGGACGGCCGTGAGGATCCGCCCCTGGGGCCCACCACCTACGCCTACTCCAGTACCATCAAGGTCTACGACGAAGGCGGTACCGCCCACAACCTCACCGTATACTTCGACCAGGTGGTCACCGACGACGGCAAGAACCACTGGGAGTACATCGTCACCATGAGCCCCGACGACGACAAGCGGGTCTTCGCCAACGGCTTCCAGCCCGCGGGCACCAGCGGCGCCGGGCTCCTGATGATCGGCACCATGAGCTTCAACTCCGCGGGCCAGCTCGAGGACATGAGCTCCTACACCCTGCCGGCCAACGCCACCAGTACCGCCTTGGACCAGTGGCGGACCACGGCGGTCTCCCAGAACGGCTACCCCCTGCTGGCCGCCAACTTCACCGGCCTGTCCAACGCCAGCTGGGTGGTGCACAACGACAGCTCCCCGGTGGTGCCCATCCTCTCCAACGCCAGCGGCAAGCTCATCGAGATCAACTTCGGGCTCTCCACCACGCCCAATGCCCAGTGGACCAACAACCGCACCCCCGACCAGATCGGCTCCAACGGCGGCCTGCTGCCCGGCTTCGGCCAGAGCGCCAAACGCGCGGCCATGGCCACCACCAGCTACGCCGGTTCCTCCTCCACCCTCTATCAGGGGCAGGACGGCTACACCTTCGGCTTCCTCCAGAACGTCTCCATCAACAAGGACGGCATCCTGGCTGGCCGCTACTCCAACGGCGTCACCCTGGAACTCTACCAGATCACCCTCTACGACTTCCTCAACGAGACCGGGCTGCGGCGCGAGGGGGGCAACCTCTTCAGCCAGACCCTGGACTCCGGCGAGGCCTTCCCGGGACCGGCCAACAACAACGGCCTCGGCTCCATCCACTCCAACGCCCTGGAGCAGTCCAACGTGGACCTGGCCCGGGAGTTCGTCCAGATGATCACCACCCAGCGGGGTTTTTCCGCCAACGGCAAGGTCATCACCACCACGGACCAGATGCTCTCCGAAGTGCTCATGCTCAAGCGCTAACCCAGGGCCGGAGCGCCCCCCAAAACGCTCCGGCAATCTGAGATCTCCTGCCTCCGGCGGCGCAGCGCCCTCTGCGTCGCCGGACTTCTGTTTATTCCCGCCATGGCCTTCTGGGAATTTTTTTCCCATTTCCCCTTTGCCAACCCTTGCGCCTGTCGGAAAATGGGGATATGCGCCTGCATCTCTGGGCGAAAACCCTGTCGTCCGGCAACCTCAATCCGTTCATGCGCATGGTTACGACGCATTCCTATGAGCACCCCCGCCTCAGCCGCACCCCCTCGCCGTTCCGACGATTTCATCCCCAAACTCATCACCGCCCTGCGCCAGGGCTATAGCCGGGCCAACTTCCTGCGCGACCTGGGCGCCGGGGTCACCGTGGGGCTGGTGGCCCTGCCCCTGGCCATGGCTTTCGCCATTG
>CAZNSV010000173.1:0-6778 GCA_964575775.1 uncultured Desulfovibrionaceae bacterium | reverse complement strand
GGACACGATGATGGCCAGGGTGGACATGAGCACCGGCGGCAGCACCTCGCGCACCGCGAACAGCGTGGCCTCCAGGGGGCGCCGGACCCCCATGCGGATGTGGCGCTGGATGTTGTCCACGTTGGTGATGGGGTCGTCCACCACCAGCCCCAGGGAAAGGATCAGGGCGAAGAGGGTCACCCGGTTGATGGTGTAGCCGAAAATGTAATTCACGAACAGGGCCAGGGAGAAGCTCACGGGCACGGCCACGGCCACCACCAGGGCCTCGCGCCAGCCCAGGGTCATGGCCAGCAGGATGACCACCGTGAGAATGGCGAAGAACAGCGAGGACAGCAGGTCGTTGACCTTGACCTGGGCCGTCTCGCCGTAGTTGCGCGTCACCGTGACCTCCACCTCCGCCGGGAGCAGGGAGCGCTCCAGCTCCGCCATGTTCTTCAGGATGTTCCCGGCCACGGTGACGGCGTTGGTGCCCTTCTTCTTGGCCAGGGCAATGGTCACGGCATGGGCGCCCCGCTCGCTGGGCTCCAGCCCCAACTCGCGCTGCTGCCGGTCGCTGCGCCCGAAGCGCGAGTAGCGCACCGGCTCCTCCGGGCCGTCCAGCACCTGGGCAACGTCTTCCAGGAACACGGGGCGGTTGTCGAAGACCCCGATGACCAGCTTGCGCGCCTCAGACGCGGAAAAGAGGAAGGAATCGGCGGTGACGGCGAAGCGGCGGTCCCCGGCGTCCAGACTCCCGGCGGTGACGGAGGCGTCCGCGCCCTCCAGGGCCTTGAGGATGTCGCCGGGCGCCACGTTGAGCCCGAACATGCGCTCGGGGTTGAGCTCCACGCGGATCTCCCGGGCCTGCCCCCCCACGATGCTCACCCGGGAGACGTCCGGGGTCTCGGCCAGGCGCGGCAGCAGCTCTTCGGCCAGGCGGCGCAGTTCGTAGGGGCCGTAGCGCCGGGAGGACAGGGTCAGGGTCACGATGGGCACGTCGTCGATCTCCACGGGCTTGATCACCCAGCCCGTGACGATGCTGGGCGCCAGGTCCTGGTTCATGCTCACGGCGTTGTGCAGCTTGAGCAGGGACTCCTCCCGGTCCTGCCCCACAAAGAAACGCACCGTGACCAGGGCACTGTCGCGCCGCGACACGGAGTAGACGTACTCCACCCCGTCGATCTGCCAGAGCAGCCGCTCCAGCGGCGCGGCCACCAGCTTCTCCACCTCCTGGGCCGAGGCCCCGGGCGCCTGGACGAACACGTCCGCCAGGGGCACCACGATCTGCGGCTCCTCCTCCCGGGGCGTGAGCAGGATGGCCGCCGCGCCCAGACTGAGGGCGAAAATCAGAAAAAGGATGGATTCCTTGCCCTCCAGGAAACGGCCCACAATGGCGGGGATCAGACCCTGCGGCACCTCGTCACGCGGCGGCATCGCGGCCTCCCAGCCCCGAGGTGGGGGCGCTCACGGTCGGGGCTTCGGGCAGGGCCACGGCCTCGCCCCCAACGAGCCCGGAGAGGATCTCCACCCGGTCGCCCAGCACGCGGCCGGTCTTGACGTAGACCGGGCGCCAGACCGGAGGCTCCAGTCGCGTGTCCAGCACCTCCACTGTCTCCACCTGCCCGGTGCGGCGCACGGCGGCCAGGGGCACGAGCACGGTCTCGTGCGCGTCCAGGGGCACCAGCAGCCGCCCGAACATGCCGGGATAGGCGCCGCTCAGGGGCGGCAGCCCCACCTTGACCACAAAGGTCCGGGTGCGGGGGTCGCCGGAGGGCACGATCTCCTCCACCACCCCCGTGACGCTCTGCTCCAAAGCCGCGATCTCCACCACGAGTTCCGTGCCGGGGCGCACGCGGTTGATGAGCCCCTCGCGCACCAGGGCCTCCAGCCGCAGGGACCCGCTGGTCTGCAGATAGAGCAGGGCCTTGCCCGGAAAGGCCAGGTCCCCGGGCTCCACGTGGCGCTGGGCCACCTCGCCGTCCTCGTGGGCGCGGATTTCCGTATAGGTGAGGGCGATCTCGCTCTGCTCCACCTTCTTGCGGGCCTGCTGCACCGTGGCCTCGGCCCCGGTCAGCCCCTGCTTGGCGCGCTGCAGGGCGGCTTCGGCCTGGAGATAGCCGGACTCGCTCTGGTCCAGCTCGTCCGCGGCAATGGCCTTCTGCTCGAAAAGGGCCTTGATGCGCCGGTACTGGGAGGCGGCCTTGTCAAAGGCGGCCTGGGCCGCGTCGATGCTGCGCCCGGCCTGCTCGCGCTGGGCAATGGAGCTCTCCAGGGCCTGCTGGGCCTGCTCCAGCTGGGCCTTGAGCTCCCGCCCATCGAGCAGCACCAGGAGGTCGCCCTTGTGCACCGGCTCGCCGGGTCGCACGTTCACCGCCGCCACCCGGGCCGTGACCTGGGCCTCCACCCGGGTTTCCACGCGGGGGCGCACCGTGCCCACGGCCTCGTGGTGTTCCGGCACCGGAACCAGCTCGGCCTGCCCCTGATGCGGAGGCGCGGGGCGCTGCACCCCGCCCTCCCTGCCGCTCTCCGGGGCGATGCGGCCGGTGGTGAAAAAGCCCCCGGACCAGAGAATGACGGCCATCAGACCGAGGATACCGGCCGGGATAGCCAGGAATTTCATGCGTTTCATGCCTTCGGCTCCTCTCGAGGCCGGGGGACGGCATTTGTGCCGTCCCGCAGCCTGTGGTGTGCCCCGCGGCCTGGACAACCAGGACCAGGGGCGGCTGGATTCACAAACCCACGCAAAGGGGAATACCCTGGTATCGGGAAAAAGTCGCCTGTGTGCAACCCCTTTCGCAGCCGGACCAGGGGGACCGCAGGGTATTGGGGCAGACGCTACCATGGAAAACGATTCTGCGTAAAGGGTTGGCCGATACGTGGCAGGGCCGGGCCTTGTCAGCGCTGCCTGCAGCATAAACCTGTGCCCATTTCCAACATTTTCTTTGACAAGACATTCCTTCGGCCATATGCTAGAAAGTTCAGCTCCAGTCACCGATGCCCGGTGCGGAGCGAGGAGTATTGCGTCATGTCCGTTCTCTTACAGCGCTGGCGGGAGCCCAACGGCTACAAGGACGTCCTGGCCGTGAGTCTGCCCCTGGTGGTGAGCATGGGCTCCATCACCCTGATGCAGTTCACGGACCGCCTCTTTCTGGGGCACTATTCCCTGGACGCCATTGCCGCGGCCACTCCGGCCGGGATCCTGTCCTTTCTTTTCCTGTCCTTTTTCTTCGGCACCGCGGAGTACGTCAGCGTGTTCATCGCCCAGTACACGGGCATGGGCAAGCCGCACCGCGTGGGCCAGGCCCTCTGGCAGGGCATCCATTTCGCCCTGGCGGCCTGGGTCCTGCTCCTCGCCTGCACTTTTCTGGGCGACGCCATCTTCACCTGGGCCGACCACCCGCCCGAGGTGCAGGTCCTGGAGCGCACCTACTTCCGCATCCTCATGCTGGGCAGCGGGGTGGTGCTGCTGCAGGTGGTGCTCTCCTGCTTCTATTCCGGCCGGGGGCTGACCCGCACCGTGATGCTGGTCAACCTGCTGGCGGCCTGCGTGAACATCCCCCTGGACTACGTGATGATCAACGGGTTGCGGCTCTGGGGGCTGCAGCTGGTGCCGGAAATGGGCATTGCCGGAGCCGCCCTGGCCACGGTGGTGGCCTGGGTCGTGATGCTCGTCTCCTTCGGCCTGCTGCTCTTCACCCGGAAGAACGAGCAGGCCTACGGCGTGCGCAGCGCCTGGCGCCCAGACCGGGAGCTCTTCGGCCGCCTGATGCGCTACGGTCTGCCCGGCGGGGCCCAGTTCTTCATGGACATCTTCGCCGTGACCTTCTTCGTGTTCATGATCGGCCGTCTGGGCACGGTGGAGCTGGCCGCGACCAACATCGTCTTCGCCCTGCACGGCATCGTGTTCCTGCCCATGATCGGCTTTTCCATCGGCGCCAGCATTCTGGTGGGGCAGGCCCTGGGGGGGGAAAACCCCGACGACGCCCACCGCGCGGTCATGAACACTCTGCACATGACCCTGGTCAGCATGGGCTGCATGGCCGTCGTGTTCCTCACCCTGCCGGAGCTCTTGGCCGGGATGTTCCAGCCCCGAGACCTGAGCCCAGGGGATTTCGCGCCCATCGTCGAGGCCACGGCGCTCATCCTGCGCATCGTGGCCGTATTCTGCCTCTTCGACGGCGTGGCCATGGTCTTTTTCGGGGCGCTCAAGGGCGCGGGCGACACCCGCTTCGTGATGCTGGCCATGGCCGCCCTGTCCGTGGGGGTGGTGGTGGGGCCCGTGTACCTGGCGGTGGAAATTCTGGGCTCCGGCTACCTGTTGCCCTGGCTGCTGCTCACCCTGTATATCATCCTTCTGAGCGTGGTGCTGGGCCTGCGTTACCGCAACGGCGCCTGGCGCGATATGCGTGTGGTGGGCGAGTGGGAGCGCAGCGTGCCCGCCCCCACAGAAGCAATGAACGCCGCCCCCCAGGGCGGGGCAGGCGGCGAGAGAATCACAACCCCATGACATCACAGCCTTGAGGAGGAAAACATGCCGTCTTTCGATATCGTGAGCACCGTGGACCTGCAGGAAGTGGACAACGCCGTGAACAATGTCCTGAAGGAGCTGGCCACGCGGTTCGACTTTCGCAACGTGACCACGGAGCTGAACCTGAACCGCAAGGACAAGACCCTGACCGTGGCCACTGGCGACGACATGAAGTACAAGGCCATCCGCGAAATGCTCATCGGGCACTGCGTGCGGCGCAAGGTGGACCCCAAGTCCCTGGAGTTCGGCGAACCCGAGGCTGCGGCCAAGGGCACCGTGCGCGCCGTGATCACCATCAAGGAAGGCCTCGACAAGCCCACGGCCCAGAAGATCACCAAGCTCATCAAGGACCTGAAGCTCAAGGTCCAGACCCAGATTCAGGACGAGCAGGTGCGCGTCACGGGCAAGAAGATCGACGACCTGCAGGGTGTGATCCGCGCGCTCAACGCGGAGGAGTTCGAACTGCCCCTGCAGTTTGTGAACATGAAAAGCTGAACCCCGCTCCCCCCGGCCCAGGAATCCGGACCGGAGCCCGGTCCGGGGGGAGTTGTCGCGAACTTGGGGCATTCTCCTGAAACAATTGGCCATTGTTTCAGGAGAGAGCCTTACTCAAAGCAACAACGCGCTAGTGGAAGAGGCCCGTGCCCGCCATGTCCCAGCCCGGCGCCACCACGCTCTCCAGGTAGGCGGAGCCCTGGTAGGCCAGGCCCTGCATGTAGAGCACGATATTCTGCCCCGTGGCGCTGTCGCGCATCACGATATCCGTGCTGGAGCCGCTCTGGAAGCTGCCCAGGCCGCGGATGTCGTACTCCACGGGAAACCGCCCCACGTATTTGGCGCCGTCCTGGCGCAGGGTGACGCCGCTCAAGAGCCCCACCACCACTTCCCCGTTCTGGGGGTTGCGGACCAGGAGGTCCGGGTGGCCGTCGCCGTCGAAGTCCCCCAGGGCCTTGGGCACCCAGGGCGTGGGCATCACCGGGCCGTAGGCGGTGCCGATCCAGGTGCCGTTGCCGTCCAGGTAGGTGGCGCCCGTGCCCCCGGTGGCGGCGTTGTACCAGTAGATGTCCAGGTTCTGGTCCCCGTTGACGTCGGCGCAGCCCACCACCTGCCAGTCCGGCGAGATGGTGGAGAAGGCCGCGTGGCTCACGTACCAGCCCTGGTTCAGGCGTACGATGACGTTCTGCCCCGTGCTCTTGTTGCGCCAGAGCCCATCCGTCCTCCCGTCGCCGTAGAAATCCCCGAAGCAGACCGGTACCAGTTCCGGAGGCGCCGCGAAAACCGTGGCCTCGCTGTACTTCTGGTTGCCGGACATGACCCAGACGTTGTTGCTCCCGGTGGAGGCGTTGTGCCACCAGAGGTCGGATTGCTCCGGCCGGGGGTTGGGTGTGAGGTAGGCCGCGGCCTGGTTCAGCTGGATGCGGCGGTTGGGGTTGGCCGGGGTGCCGCAGCGGGTGAAGCTCACGGGCTGGCCGCTGTTCTTCAGGGCGTCGAGCATTTCGTTCACCGAGGCCACGGCGCTCACGGAGCGCAACAAAGCGAAGCTCCCGGCCACAAAGGGCGCGGCCATGGAGGTGCCGCTCTTGGACGTGTAGGCGCTGTCCGAACTGCCCGTGGCCGAGACGATGCCCACCCCCGGCGCCAGCAGCGGCACCAGGGCGTTCGCTTCGTTGCTGAAAGAGGCCAGTGCGTCGGCGGAGGTGACGGCGCCCACGGCCACTGCGCTGGAAATGCAGGCCGGGCTGGCGATGCCGTCGCAGTAGCCGTCGTTGCCCGCGGCAATGGCCGTGGCGATGCCAGCCGCGCGCAGGTTGTCGATCATGGCCTTGCGGGCGTCGCTGTCGCAGGCACTGCCGTACTTGCCCCCGCCGAGACTCATATTCACCGCAGCGATGGCGTGGGTGGAGCGCAAGGCGTAGACGTATTCCATGGCCGCGATGAGGTCCGAGGTGTAGGCGCGCAGGGCGCCGTCCGAGAAGCCGTCGGAAAAGACCTGCACGGCGATGACCCCGGCGCCCGGAGCCGTGCCCTTGACGGTCGCGGCATTGCCCGCCGCGATGCCCGCCACGTGGGTACCGTGGTCCCAGCCAATGGCCGAACTGCCGTAGGGGCGGGCGGCGCCGCTGCCGTACATCTCCCCCTCGCCGTTGGGACACAGGCTGGCCCCGGGATTGGAGCTTGCGCGGGTGGTGAAGCAGGCCTCCACAACGCTCTTGTTGCTGAACATCTCGTGGCTGGTGTGCAGGCCGGTGTCCAGCACGGCCACTTACCAGC
>CAZNSV010000172.1:0-6803 GCA_964575775.1 uncultured Desulfovibrionaceae bacterium | reverse complement strand
CGGTCCGCCCTCGGCCGTGCGTGTGGTCTTCACGTTGGCCAGGTTCATGGAGATGACGTTGATCTGGGTGCGCCCCGCCGTGAGGGCGGAGGACGCGATGTCGAAAGCGGTCATGAAGTCCATTACTTGCCTCCATCCGCGATGATTTTGCTCAAGCCTTCGAAATTACGTTTGATGATGGTGCTCATGGCGTTGTACATCAGGGTGTTTTTGGAAAGCTTGGCCATTTCCTTGTCCAGATCCACGGAGTCGTCGCCTTTCACGATATGGGGGCGGAAGGCCTTCTCGAACTCGGGTCCGAAGGTGTCCGCCTTGAACACGGAAGGGAGATGCTGCTGGTTGGTCTGGGTCATCTTGCCCCTGGCGTCCAGGCCGAGAGCGGCTTGCAGCTCCTGCTCCCACTCCAGATTCAGGGCTTTGTAGTTGGGCGTGCTGATGTTGGCCAGGTTGCTCATGACAACATTTTGACGCTGCAACTGCATGTCCATGACCTTGCCGACAAGCTGTATGTGGCTGGAAAACAAACCTTTCATATCCATCTCCTTCTGGTCTGCAGCACCGCGTTCCCTGCGGAGGCGCCGTGAATCTGCCCCGGATTTGCAACAAGCGTTCCACCACGTCAATGCACTGAAATCAAACAGAAATATGGTTTTTTTATTTCCGTTTGCCGCTTATCGGGAGGACGCCCTTGCTTGTCGCTGCCCTGGCCCATTATTTCCGCCCTCACAATTCCCGCCCCCCCTTAAGCTTTTCCGGAAGCGGACGATGAGCGGTGGTGTCGGCCGCACACCATGGAGTCAGGCCGGGAGAGCGACGCCGCAGGCCCAATCGAGCGATTCAGGGCTTCGAGCGCCGCTGCAACCAGCCTCCTGGCATGCTCCTTGCTATACAAACGTGCGGTCCAGAGGCGGCAAAGAATGCCGGATTAAGTTGGCCCGGATATTGCTAAGTCAGGATCAGAGGCGGAGGAAGACCTGAATCCGCCGTGATGCAAAGAATGGGGAAAACTGCTTCCGTAATGGAGGGGACCATGAGCGACCATCTGGATTATGAAATCAACAAGGAACTGGGCGAGTGCTACCTGTTCATGGGCGACATGGACAAGGCCGAAGAGTACTACAAGAAGGCTGCCAGCTCCAACGGCATCCACCCCGACCCCTACCTCGGGCTTGCCACCGTGGCCGTACAGCGCGGCGACCTGCCCAAGGCCCTGATCCTCTACAGGAAGGCCGCCGGCATCGAGGCCAACGACAAGGCCATGGCCGGCATGGGACTGGTGGAAATGGAGCTGGGGCAGCACCACGAAGCCCTGGAACACTTCCAGGCGGCCCTGCGCCTGAACCAGGACAACGCCATTGCCGTGTTCGGCCTGGTGCAGACCGGTTTCGCCCTGGAGCGCCTGGAGGACGTCTTGTCCTCCCTCAACGAGGTGCTGGACGCCGCGCCGCATAAGAACGACGTGCGGTTCAGCGTGGCCGGGTGTCTCACCAAGTTGGGGCGGGCCGAGGCTGCAGTGGCGCAGCTGGAGATCATCCTGCAGCAGGATCCGCACAACGGTCCGGCGCGGGAGCTCCACAGCCGCATCGCCGCGGACCTGGCCGACCAGGCTGCCTAAGCCGGGTCTCACCGCGCCGCGTCGTGACCATGTCGCCACGCGGCCAGCGAGCCACGGTCCCGGACCGTGCGGGAGCCCCTGCGCCTGATGGCAGGGACCCGGACCAGGCACGCACCCAGAACAGAACATTTTTACGAATTCTCCCCTCCCCATTCGATTTCCCGGCCCTCTTTTGCTGGCGCAAGAGGGCCGGGAAATCCTCCATTGGCGGAGCCCCTTCAGGTGAGTTTTCCCTGACACGTCACCAACGGCTCTGAAAGGCCCCCTCAGGCCTGCGGCCCGCACCCTGCCTCCCTGTCCGAGGACCTTGCGCTTTCGGGCTTGGCGAACCCCGGAAGAACAGGTAAGTATTGTGACACCCCAAGTGGGGCGCTCGGCGCCGATGCGCCGCGGCTCCCGCACGCACACGGAACCAAGGCGGGCGACATGAACGAGGCAGCGCGGGCCGAGCACCTTGAAACAGCGGATACCTTGGCGCGCCTGGGCGGAGACGAGGAACTCCTGGCGGATCTCTACGCCGCCTACGCCGAGGATCTGCCCAAGAAGTTGCGGGACCTCGCCGACGCGGCCGAATCCCAGGACTTCGCCCTGCTCATGAAGCGGGCCCACTCGCTCAAAGGTTCCTCTGCCGCCGTGGGGGCGGTGCGCTGCCGGGCCCTGGCCATTGCCCTGGAAGAAAGCGCCCGCGCCGAGGACCTGCGCCAAGTGCGCAGCCGCCTCAAGGATATCGCCAAGGAAATCAAGCTGCTGCAGACCATGCTGCAGGAGTTGTTCTGACCGGGACAGGTACCATGATCCAAGTGCATCTCGAGCCGGACGGCCAGACCCTGGAGGTCAAGAAGGCCAACACCGTGCTGCAACTGCTCAACGGCCTCAAGCTCAAACCCGGGCGCGTCCTGGTGATCCGGGACGGCGTGTTGCTCACGCCCGACCTACCCCTGGCCTCCGGCGACACCCTGACCCTGCGCAAGGTGGGGTCGCGGGGTTGATCCGCCGCGCCGTACGTCCTGACACCCAAGACCGGAGCCGAATCCGACCATGAAGTGCAAACGCTGCAAAGAACCCGCAGTGGTGGCCCTGCCCAGCCATCATACCGGCTTCTGCGCCCCCTGCTTCGATCTCTTCGCCCTGCGTCAGGTGGAGCGGGGCATCAAGGCCCACGGCCTGCTCTCCCCCGACGACCGCATCTTGGCCGCCCTGTCCGGGGGCAAGGACTCCCTGGCCCTCATGCACATGCTCTCGCGTTTGGGCTACGACGTCACCGGCCTGCACGTGGACCTGGGCATACCCGGCTCCTCGGAACCGGCCCGCGCCACCGTGGAGCGCTTCTGCCAGGCCCACGGCTACCGCCTCACGGTCTTCGAGATGGCCGCGGACGGCCTGGCCATTCCCCTGGTCAAGAGCCGGGTCAAGCGCCCCATCTGCTCGGTCTGCGGCAAGCTCAAACGCCACGTCTTCAACAAGGTGGCCCTGGAGGGCGGCTACACCGCCCTGGTCACGGGGCACAACCTCGACGACGAGGTGGCCCGCCTCTTCGCCAATCTCCTGCGCTGGGACTGCGCCTACCTGGGCGACCAGGGGCCCTATCTGCCCGCCACGGACGGCTTTGCCAAGAAGGTCAAGCCCCTGTACCGGCTCAGCGAGTTCGAGTTGGCCAACTACTGCTTCCTGCAGGGCATCCAGTACCACATCTCCGGCTGCCCCTACAGCAAGGGCGCCACCTTCAGCGCGCACAAGGAGCTGTGGGCGGACCTGGAAGAGCGCATGCCCGGGCAAAAACTGCAGTTCTACGAGCGGTTTCTCAAAGAGGGGCGCGCCCCGTTCCAGACCAAGGATGCCCAGGACGGCGCCACCCTCTCGCCCTGCAGCCGCTGCGGCTACCCCACTTCCGCCGAAGTCTGCGGAGTCTGCCGCGTGCGTCTGCAACTGGCGGATGTGTCCTGAAGCCAAGAGGAGAAACACCATGCCCCGCTTCCTGCTGCCTCTCCTGCTGCTCCTGACCGTGCTCTGCGTCCCAGTCGCGGCCCAGGACCGCGCGCCCTTGCCGCCCGAACCCTTCGCCCAGCCCGAGGAGGAGAAGCAGTGGATCGAGGCCGCGTCCTCGGCTGCCCAGACCTGGCTGGAGCTGGTGGATCGCGGGGCCTACGAGGAGAGTTGGGGCGCCACCAGCCGGCTCTTCCGCCTGGCCGTGGAGCAGGAGGCCTGGGTCCGGGCCCTGCGCGCCTCGCGCGAACCCATGGGGGGGCTGCAGAGCCGCACCCGACACAGCGCGCAGTACACCCAGATCATGCCCGGCGCCCCGGACGGCGAATACGTGGTGCTGCAGTTCGCCAGCCGCTTCGACCGCAAGCAGGTCGGTGCCGAGACCGTGACCGTGCAGCGAGAGGACGACGGCCTCTGGCGCGTGGGGGGGTATTTTATCCGCTAGCCGCTGCACGCCCTTGCGCCAGGGCGCACCCTCGTCACGCCCTTTGACGCCCCGCCGTGGTCGTGCTACAGCCGCCGCCATGCCGCTCAGCACCACCGCCTCCACATCCGACCTTGCCACCATCCTTGCGCAGCAGCTGGTCCTGACCCACTATCAGCCCATCGTTTCCGTCAAGAAGCGCGCCCTCTTGGGCTACGAGGCCCTGAGCCGGGGCTGCGACGCCGCCGGTGCGATCTGCCTGCCCCCCAATCTGCTCTTCGGCCTGGCCCAGACCCCCGAGGAGCGCCTGCACCTGGACCGACTCTGTCGCGCCAAGGCCCTGCAGGGCTTCAGTGCCCTGCACAAGCAGCAACGGGAGCTGGTGCTGACCCTCAACGTGGACGTCTCGCTGCTGGACACGGGCGCGGCCGGTTCCGACTACCTGGTGAAACAGGCCCGGGAAGCCGGTGTGGATCCCAACAACATCGTCATCGAGATCATCGAGGCCAATGTCCGGGACACCGCCGCGCTCCTGGACTTCACCCAGCGTTATCGCCAGGCCGGGTTCCTCATCGCCCTGGACGACGTGGGCGCCGGGCACTCCAACATGGAGCGCATCGCCTGGATCAAGCCGGACATCATCAAGCTGGACCGCTCGTTGATCAGTGAAATCCAGTACGAATTCTACAAGCTCGAGGTCACCAAATCCCTGGTGGGGCTCGGGCAGCGACTGGGCGCCATGGTGGTGGCCGAGGGTGTGGAGAGCGAGGCCGAGGCCCTGGTCTGCCTGGAGTTGGGCGTGGATGTCTTCCAGGGCTACCACTTCAGCCGCCCCGGGTTGCTCAGCCCTCGCCCCCAGGGGGTTCTGGCCACGGTGGAGGGCATGGCCGTGACCTTCCGGCAGCGCAGACTGCAGAACATCAATGCCCGCAAGCAACGCTACGCAGCCTACGACGTCCTGCTCCAGAAGCTCATCCGTCACCTGATCCGCGCCGAGGAGCGCGAGTACGACCGGGTGCTGGCCGATTTCATGACCTCGCACACCGAGCTCGAGTGCCTTTACGTCCTCGACGGGCAGGGCCTGCAGCTCTCCGAGACCGTGTGCAACCCCATGAACGTGGCCGAGAGCCGCCGCTTCATCTACCAGCCCGCCCAGAAAGGGGCCGACCACTCCCTCAAGGACTACTTCCTGCCCCTGGCCGCCGGGCTGCAGAAATACACCACCGAGCCCTACATCTCCATGGCTTCCGGCAATCTCTGCACCACCATCGCCGCTGCCTATTCCTCCCGCGATGGGCACAAACGCGTGGTCTGCATCGACATCTGCACCCCACCCGAATCCATCTGAAGCCCGCTCCACCGTAACGAACCAGGGCCGGTACGCTGCCGCACCGGCCCTGGTTGCTTCACTCGATGGAGGGAGGTATCACCCGGTTCCTTGGATTTCCATGGCACCTCTCTGTCCGGCACACCTCCAACAACCCGTCGTCGGCAAGCTCTAAAACTCCTCGCCAAAGGCCACGTTGTAGCGCACCGAGGCGCTCTTCAGGTCCAGGATGTGCTCCTGGGTGCCGTGCTGCTCCACGCAGTAGGCGGCGCAGACCGCGCCGAGCTTGCAGGCCTGCTCCAGGCTTTTCTTGAGCTTGAGCCCCTTGATGAGCCCGGCCCGGAAGGCGTCGCCCGCGCCGGTGGGGTCCACGGGGTGCATTACGGGGGCGCTGGGGATCTCCACCCGCCGCCCATCGACGTGCAGCAGGGAGCCCTTCTCGCCCAGGGTGGTGATGAGCACTTCCACGCGCTCCAGGATCTGCTCCTTGCTCAGGCCAGTGGCCTTGATGATCATCTCCAACTCGTAGTCGTTGGTCACCAGCATGTAGCAACCCGTGAGGGCCTCGGTCATCTGCTCGCCGCTCAGGGCCGTGATCTGCTGCCCGGGATCGAAGATGTAGGGGATGGCCAGCTCCTTGTAGGTCCGAGGCAGGGCGACCATGTCCGCCACGTTGCCCGGGGAGACGATGCCCAGGCTGCCGCCGATATTGGCGCGGTCGATGCGCGGATCGCAGGAGTGGCGCATGGCACCGGGGTTGAAACCCGTGATCTGGTTGTCCTTCTGGTCCGTGGTGATGTAGGCCCCGGCCGTGAACTCCTTGTCGATGACGCGGATGCCGTCCAGCGGCAGGCCCAGCTTGCGCAACCGCTTCTCATAGGGCGAGAAGTCCTTGCCCACGCAGCTCAGGATCAACGGCTCCTCGCCCAGCAGGGCCAGGGTGTAGGCGATGTTGCCCGCGGTGCCGCCGAATTTCTCGTCCATGCCGTCCACCACGAAGCAGACGTTGAGCATGTGGATCTTGTCCGGCAGGATGTGGTCGGAAAACGAGCCCGGGAAGGTCATGATGCGGTCGAACGCCAGAGAGCCGGAAACATAGATGCGCATGGTCTTCATCCTCCGAAACAGGCCCGACCGCAAAGGGCCGCCGGACCGAACCGTTTAGTCCCGCTCCTGCGGGCGCGTTGCCGTGACAATCCACTCCAGAAAGGCGGCGTTGCCGCCCACCAGGGGCACCGCCGCCACACAGGGCACGCTGTAGCTGTGCAGCTCCTTGACCGCGGCGGTCAAAGCCTCCAGCCGATCCGCCGCCGTCTTGACCAGCAGCGGCACCTCGGCCTCCTCTTGCACCCGCCCCTCCCACCAAAACAGGGAGCGGCAGCCGGGCAGGATGTTCACGCAGGCCGCCAGCCGCCGTTCCACCAGGGCCCGACCCAGGGCCTCGGCCTCGGCCG
>CAZNSV010000171.1:0-6824 GCA_964575775.1 uncultured Desulfovibrionaceae bacterium | reverse complement strand
CAGGCGCTTGCAGAGATAGGCCAGGGCCTGCATGGATTCCAGGGGGACCTCCCGGAACAGGGGCAGGTCCCGCAGGATGGCCAGGTTCTGCTCGAATTCGCAGACAACGTCACTTTTTGCCTTTTCCGTGGATGAGGTCATACAGTGCCCCTTTTTGTTCCAGCAGCTCCGGGTAGGAGCCCATTTCCATGACTTTACCGGCCTTGAGCACGGCGATTTTGTCGTAACTCTTGAGGGTATCGAGGCGGTGCACCACCGAGATGAGGGTGCTCTTGCCCTTCCACTTGCGCTCCAGGAGATTCTGGATGCGGGTCTGGGAGGCGTTGTCCAGGGCCGAGGTGGCCTCGTCCAGGATCAGGATGGGCGGTTCCTTGAGGAAGGCCCGGGCCAGGGCCACCTTCTGGCGCTGCCCGCCGGAGAGGTGGTCGCCCATGCTGCCCACGTCGAACTCCAGGCCGATGGCCACCACCTGCTCCAGGACGTTCTCCTCGATGAGCAGCTGCATGATCTGCTGGTTGACCCGGTCCTCGGCCCCGGCGCTGTCGCTCTTGATGTGGCCGAAGAGGATGTTGTCCAGGATGTTGGCGGCGTGGATGTAGTTGTCCAGCTGATAGAAGCTGAAGGCGCCGGGCATGTGCTCGTCCACGTGCCGCAGGAAGCGCTGACGCCCTTCCACCACGCGCTGCTGGAACTCCTCGGACACGGCCACCAGCTTGTGCAGGCCGGCCTCGTAGCGCAGGGCCAGCTTGAGGAGCCGCCGCGTGTCCTTCTCGCCGAGCTTTTCCAGCCACTGGGCGCCGTCGCGCTCCAGGTGCTCCACCACCTTGACGTACTGCTCGGCCTCGTCCCGGGGGATGGGCAGGTCCTCGAAGATCTCCGGGCTCTGGCCCAGGCTGCGCAGGATGTCCACGGAGCGCTTGGCCAGGTCGCGCCCCAGCTCGAGCAGGGGCTGGTACATCCCCTCCTGCTTGAGGAAATCCAGGAAGAATTCGTTCTCGTGCAGGGCGTCGTAGGCAAAGGCCCGGTCGTTGGGCGCGCCGAAGGTCAGGTTGACGGCCAGGACGCTGTGCCTGAGGAAGCTGTCCTTGGCGAAGAACTCCACGTCGTCCTTGACCTCCTGGCCGTGGCGCTCCTGGAAGGTGCGGCGGGCGTTGACCAGGCTGCGGATGAGCTCCTTGTTGCGTTCCAGGCCTTCGGGGTCGGCGTCCAGGGTCTTGCGCAGACCGAAGCGCAGCACGTCGATGAACAGCCCCACCTGCTGCACGGTCTCGATGATGCGGTCCAGGTCCGGGGGCTCCACGCGCCCGGCGCAATCGCCCCCTTGCATGATGATGGAGTCGCAGGAGTAGAGCAGGTTCTCCTTCACGGTGCCGCTGAAGATGAAGGGGTGTTGGGCCACGATGCCCATGTTGAAGGCGATGTCCTGCTTGGTGAGCCGCTCCACGCTGTAGCCGTCGATGAGCACGTTGCCGCCGGTGTACTTGTAGAGCTGCCCCACCACCAGGGCCAGGCTGGACTTGCCGCTGCCCGAGTAGCCCACCAGGGCCAGGTGTTCCCCGGGCTTGATGGTCATGTTGATCTTGTCCAGCAGCTTGATGTTCCCGGCCACCACGTAGGAGAGGTCCTGGATGTCGATCTCGCCGGAGAAGCTGTAGGGCTTGCGGCCCTGGGTCTCCATGGGGTGGTCGGGCTCCTGGTCGAAGTACTCCATGACCTGGGCGTAGCGGACCTTGGAGTCCTGATAGACCTGGTAGAACTCCATGAGCTCTTTCCAGGGGTCGTAGAGCTTTTCGTAGGCCGAGAGAAAGGCCACCAGGGCGCCGATGTCGAACTTGCCCTGAATGGCCAGATAGCCGCCCACCAGGAACAGGGAGAAGGGGCCCAAGCTCTGGAAGAAGTTGTTCACGAACTTGATGCCGTACTTGTAGACGCCCATCCAGAGGTTGGCGGTGTAGAGCTTTTCCGAGGCCCGGGTGATCTTCTGGACCTCCAGGGGCTGGCTGGCGTTGCCGTGCACCTCGTGGATGCCGGTGATGGACTCGCCCACCAGGGAGCTGACTTCGCGCAGGCGGCGGATGCGCTTTTGGTTCCACTGGTTGAAGCGGCGCTGCACCCTGGGAATGATCAGGAATTCCGAAGGATAGATCAGGATGCTGATGATGCCCAGGAGCGGGTTGAGGTAGAGCATGTACCCGGACATGGCGATGAAGGTCAGCACGTTCACCAGGGGCTGGGAAATGGCGCTGCCGATGAACACCGGCATGTGGATGAGCTCGTTGGTCATGGAGGAGATGACCAGGCCCGGCGAGGTGTGCCGGAAAAAGGACATGGGCAGCTTGATGATGTGGGCGATGAGCTTGGTGCGCAGGTCCAGCAGCGATTTTTCGCCGATGTAGTTCTGCAGCAGGTAGATGGTGTACTTCAGGGCCTGGGCCATGAGCACGGCGCCCATGTACATGCTGCAGAACAGGAACAGGTCATGCAGGTTCTTTTGGCCGATGGCCTCGTTGATGATGCGTTTCTGCATCTCCAACGGGAACACGCGCGTGGCCACGGTCACCACGATCACGGCCATGAGGATGATCTGCCACTTGGCGTTCCGGTGCCAGACCCAATAGTACATCGAGCGTTTGGTGACCGGAATATCCTGCTGCGGCGCGCTTTCGGACATGGGCGTGTTCTCCTGGGGTGGGAGGTCTTTTGGGCGCACGGTACGCAAAAAGTTCGGCCTTGAGAAGCGCCCCCACAGGGTTTTTTTTCGTACCCCACGGGAGGGGCGGGTGTGGTCCTTCACGGATGCTGTGCCGACGCGGGCGGCACGCCACGTGATCGAGTTTGGGAACGGGGGTCTTGGCCTTTGGCAGGAAAGCGGATACAAGGGCGCTGTATAACGGAGGGCCCGGCATCAGCCGCCCCAATCCGGTCGGGCCGCGCCCCGACACGAGGATCAGCGCATGAGTGCAGCCTGTTTACGCATCCGGATCGCCCCCGGCAGTGGCGATTTTGAATCCTGCCGGGACCGGGTGGAGCAATTCTGCGAGGAGCGCAAGCTCTCGCCCAAGCTGGTCTTCAAGATCGTCCTGGCCCTGGACGAGCTCATCACCAATATCCTGTCCTACGGCTACGAGGACGCCCAGCACTACGACATCGAGCTCTGTCTGTCTTGTGCGGAGGGCGCCCTGCGTCTGGAGTTGCGCGATAACGGCCGCCCCTTCAATCCTGTGGAGGCGGCCGAACCGGAATTGGATGTTCCCCTGGACGAGCGCAAACGCCCCATCGGGGGTATGGGCATCCACCTGGTCAAGGCCCTCATGGACGGGCTGGAGTACCGGCGCGAGGACGGGCACAACGTGCTGGTGCTCACCAAGGGCCTGACCGAATGCGCCGGAGGAGCCGGGGGTACCGGCCCCGACGCGCCCCAGGCGGACGCCAAGGCGGCGGGTAGCTGAAATCCAGGGGCAACCGCGCGGCTGAACCTGTGCGGGGCGGCCCTGGTCGCGGGGGCAGGATGTTGCGGACCGCCTGCCCGAAATAGAGTGCGCGGCGAACGAAATGCACAGCATTGTGCTGCTCGCAGGCATGAGAACGAACACCACAAGAGGAGCGGACCATGGGTCTTGTGCACAAAATCGAGGACGGCGTGACCATCCTGGCCATCGTGGGCCGGCTGGACCCGGAAGAGACGCAGCAGATGGAGCAGCGGGTGCTGGAGGCCGTGGCGGCCCAGGACAAGCGCCTGCTCTTCGACTTCTCGGAACTGGAATACATCAATTCCTCGGGCCTGCGGGTGCTGGTCATGGCCTATCAGCGCATGAAACAGGCCCAGGGGCACGTGGCCATCTGCAATATCCGCGACTACATCCTGGAAATCTTCGAGATCTCGGGCTACGACAAGATCTTCGCCATCTTCCCCACCAAGGAGGCGGCCCTGACGAGCTTCACGGGGTAGGGAGGTTGGCGGGGGGCTCGGCCCCTGGCAGACAGCCACTGCAAAGCTAGCCGGGGAGTTTGCCCCTTTGCAATGCTTTGGACTCAGCCGGGCAGTGACCTGGCTGTTTGCCTTTTCCTTACTGGGCTGCTAGCATGGTTTCCTCTCAACATAAGGGGCCGGAACATGTCAGGCCAAGTACAGCCCGTTTACATCTTTCTTTTTAATGATCTTGTCAGAGAACTCAACGCCTTGGTCAACGAAGATCTCGACGAGTTTTCGAGGGCCAAGCGTCTGCACGAACTGGAAGCCCAGGCCTTCTTGATTGGGGACAACCACCGTGGTCTGGGCCTATCCGCCTTGGGGAGTGTGGCCGCAGCACGTGGGGATGAAAAAAAGATGCGCCGGTTCCACGAGGAGTCTCTGCAGTTTGATGATTCAGTCTTGCTCAAACGTAACTATGCTGTCTCGCTTTTCGTGTTGGGGCGGGTTGAAGAGGCTTTTGTCGTAGCCATGCAGGCGTTCGAGTCGGACAGAAGCGACATTGCCACTCTGGATCAGCTTGTGCTTCTCGCCATGAACCTGGGCGACGAAGAAAAGTATCTGCATTTTGCCAGGCTTTACGAATCCCTTGCTGGGAGGCCGCACTATAGCTGGCGTGAGTATCTCGACGAGGTGCAGGAGGCCGGGCGACTGTCTGCCCTATGCATGGGGCTTACGGCACAGAGTCTTGATGCTTTGCGGGAATAGGCGGCATGGATTGCAGCCCAGGCGAAATCTATTATTTTAGCTTTCCCAGTGCAGAAATGGATGGAGCGAAGGATCGCCCGGCTTTAATTCTGCTCGGGATCAGTCATGGTGATTTTCTCGCGTGCATGATCACCACGAAGAAGCCCAAGTTCGAGCAGAGCATAACGATCAGCCCTGCAGACCTTGAAGAGGGGAGTCTGGTCTCACTCCCCAGCCACGTTCGGCCATTACGATTGACCACAGTCAATCCCAAAGCTTTTCGTCGCAAAGTCGGGAAAGTCAACACCGCTTTTCTGGAGCGGGTGCGGGCCATGCTGAAAGCGCAGCTGTAGGCCCCCCTACTCCCCCTCCCCCTCACTTCCTCCGTCTTCCCCGTCCTTCCACTCCACCTCCGCCCCCCCGGGGAGTGGCGCGGCCGCGCGGCCGAGCACCCGCTCCAGTTCCTGGTTGCGCAGGGCGTTGAGCACGTTGCGCCGCACCCGTTTGTCCTTGCCCGGCCCCTGTTCGAACCACTGTTGCAGCGTGGCCCGGCGGCTGGTGGCCGAGGTGGGGCAGGGGTTGGCACGCACCGGAAGCCCCCATTGGCGGCAGGCCCTGGAGATGGTGTTTTTCTCCACCCAGAGCAAGGGGCGGATCAGCTCGAACTCGCCCCCAAAATAACTCTCGCGCATGGAGAGCCCGTCCACGCGCCCCCCTTGGAAGAGGTTCAGGAAAAAGGTGGCCACCAGGTCGTCGGCGTGGTGCCCCATGGCCAGGCGGTTGAGCCGGTAGTAGCGCATGAGCTCGAAGAGCCGCAGCCGCCGCAGCCGACAGCAGAAGAAGCAGGGCGAGTTCTTGCGGTTCTCCTCGGAATGGGCCCGGGGGCCATGGTCCGTGCGTTCCGCGTGCAGGGGCACGCCCAGCTCCAGACACAGGGCGTGCAGCTCCTTGTGCGCGTCGTCCTCGAAGCCGGGGTTGATGTGCAGGGCCATGAGCTCGATGGGAAAGGGGAGGATGCGGCGGCGCAGGGTCAGGACCTTGAGCAGGGTCAGGCTGTCCTCGCCCCCGGACAGGGCGATGCCGATACGCGCGCCGGGCACGAGCATGCCGGCCTGCTGCATGAGCTTGCCACTGCTGGCCACGCAGGTCTTTTGGGCGAAACTGAGTTTTTCTCGGGTCATAGAATGCTCTCAAAATGGTAGGGATTATGGTGACGGCGCTGCTCCGGTTCGGGGGCCGTGGTGCCCTGAGCGTTTCAGGATCAGGGCAGGGTCTGGACCAGGAGCAGGGTGACGTCGTCCTCGAAGCTGTCGCGGCCGTGGAAGGCCCGCAGCTCTTGCAGCAGGGCGGCGGCAATGGCCTGGGGGTGTTCGCGGGAGAGCTCGCGCAGCAGGGTGCGGAGCCGCTCCTTGCCGAACATCTCGCCTTGTGGGTTCTCGGTCTCCCAGACCCCGTCCGTGGCCAGGCAGAGCAGGTCGCCGGGGCGCAACACGCACTCGTGCTCCGCGAATTCCCAGTCCCCCACGGTGCCCAGGGGCAGGCCCGCGCCGCCCAGCTCGGTGAAGGCGTCGCGGGAGGGGGAGTAGAGCAGGGCAGGGTCGTGTCCGGCCCGGGCCCAGGCCAGGCGCCGGGTGGCGGGGTCCAGCACGGCGTAGAACAGGGTCATGAAGCGGCCGCTCTGGTCCACGTCCTGGTGCAGCAGGCGGTTCACGTCGGCCAGGACGGCCCCGGGCCCTCCGGGCAGGGCCGCGCGCTGGC
Organism: uncultured Desulfovibrionaceae bacterium; assembly: GCA_964575775.1. Taxonomy (GTDB): domain Bacteria; phylum Desulfobacterota; class Desulfovibrionia; order Desulfovibrionales; family Desulfovibrionaceae; genus CAZFCK01. Next base: position 409 of record CAZNSV010000171.1, on the reverse strand, counting down.
GCAGGAAGGCCCGGGCGGTGGTCATGAGCAGGGCCGCGGGCAGGCCGTGACCGGTGACGTCGCCCACCACCAGTCCCAGGGCCTGGGAGCGGTTCACCCCGGGGATGTAGTCGAAGTAGTCGCCCCCGATGGATTCGGAGTAGACACAGCCCCCGGCCAGGAGGAAGCCGGGCAGTTCGGGGGCGGTGAGCGGCAGCAGGCTGCGCTGGACCTCCCGGGCCGTGTCCAGGGCCTGGCAGATGTGGATGCGCTCCTCCAGGGCCGGGACCATGGCGTTGAAGCCCCGGGAGAGCTGCGCCACCTCGTCGCGCCCGGTTTCGGGCACGCGGACCGTGAAGTCACCCTTGGCCACCTGGTGGAAGCCGTGGGCCAGCTCCTCGATGCGCCGCGTCAGGCGGCGGCTGAGGAG
>CAZNSV010000170.1:0-6826 GCA_964575775.1 uncultured Desulfovibrionaceae bacterium | reverse complement strand
GGATGCGCCCCGAAGGATAGGGAAACATCTCCAAGACGTAATAGGGGGGCATCTCGGGGTCGGTCTTGCAGGCGAAGATGTTGCGCTCGGCCCAGGCCGCTTGCCACTTGGTCTCTACGCGTTCGGGATCGTAACGATGCATGTCGGTATCTCTGGCTTGGCCACGGCGCAAGCTAGGTGGCCTTTTTGGTGGAGAAGAATTTTGGCTTGAGCAGGGCCTTGAACTTTTCGCTGCGGGTTTTCACCTGCTGCGCCTGCTCCCGTTCCATGGCTTCGTAGTCGTGGGCGCTGGAAAAACGCACCTCGGGATACTTCTGGTGCCAAGCCTTGACGCTCTGGGACACCGCCTCGCGCTGGAGCCCCACCTGGATGAGCACGATGCCGTCGAGCTTGTAGTCCTGCCAGAAGGCCACCCCCCAGAGGCGCAGGGCCTCGGTGATGTAGCGGTCCAGGACCTGGGACAGGGAAAAGGAGTCGAGCCACCACTGGGTCCAGCCCATGGCCGTGAGGATGCGGGCCAGGGAGGGCGCCCAGTGGGCCACCGCCTCCACGCCGGGGGGCACGTCCACGGCCAGCTCGAAGCGCTGTTCCCCTTCCCGATCCGGCCAGGAGCGCACCGTGGTGATCACCTCCCCGGCGGGCGTGGTGGCAGGACTGCCGAGCAGCGCGGACCGCACGAAGACCCTGTGGAAATCGGGCGGACACTGTTCCGCATCCTTAACGAACCCCAATTTCACCATGCTCTATCGCCTTTGCCGCGGCATCCAGGATGCCGTTGACGAAGCTGCGGGAGTTCTCGTCCCCGAAGAATTTGGCCAGCTCCACTGCCTCATTGATGGCCACTTTGACAGGAATGTCGGGTCGGTGCAACATCTCATACAGAGCCAGGCGCAGGATGGACAGTTCGGTCTTGGCGATGCGCTCCACCCGCCAGTTCTGGGAGAAGCGCATGATCACGGCGTCCAGCTCCGCCTGGCGTTCCCAGGCGCCAAGGGCCAGCTCCCAGGCAAAGCCCTCGGCCTCGCGCAGCTCCGCCGTCTTGGGGTCGTCCACGGCCAGTTCCGGGTCCGGGCTCTTGCGAAAAGCTCGGCGGAAGGCGCTCTCGTTGGGGACCTCCACGAACAGCAGGCCGTACAGCACCTGGAAGGCCCGCTCCCGCGCGGCCCTGCGGCTTTCGCTTCTGCCCATCTCAGTTCAACTGCTCCAGCACCCGCACGGTCTCCAGGGTGGCCGCGGCGGCTTCCACGCCCTTGTTCCCGGCCTTGCTCCCGGCCCGCTCGATGGCTTGCTCCAGGGTATCCGTGGTCAGCACGCCGAAGCCCACGGGCACGTCGAAGTCCAGGGACACGTGAGCCAGCCCCTTGGAGACCTCGGCAGCAACGAAGTCGAAATGCGGGGTGGCGCCGCGGATCACCGCGCCCACGCAGATGATACCGCTGTACTTGCGGCTCGCGGCCAGGCGCTTGGCCACCAGGGGCATCTCGAAGGCCCCGGGCACCCGCACCAGGGTCAGGTCCTCGCGCACCGCGCCGTGGCGCAGCAGGTAGTCCACGGCCCCGCCCACGAGACGGTCCACGATGAAGTCGTTGAAACGGCTGGCGACGATGGCGAAACGCAGGCCGTCGGCCCGCAGCTGCCCTTCGATGGTCTTGATGTGCATGATAGTCCTCGTTGTGTCGTGCTCAGGACGCCTTGCCGGGATCGGAGAACTCCAGCAAATGCCCCATCTTGTTTTTCTTGGTCTGCAGATAGCAGAGGTTTTCCTCGCAGGGGTCCATCTCGATGGGCACCCGGTCCACCACTTCCAGTCCGTAGCCTTCCAACCCGACGATCTTCTTGGGGTTGTTGGTCATCAGCCGCATCTTGCGCACGCCCAGGGAGACCAGGATCTGGGCCCCGATACCGTAGTCGCGCAGGTCCGCCTTGAAGCCCAGCTCCTCGTTGGCCTGCACGGTGTCCATGCCCTGGTCCTGCAGTCCGTAGGCCTTGATCTTGTTGGCCAGGCCGATGCCGCGCCCCTCTTGGCGCATGTAAAGCAGCACGCCGTTGCCTTCCTTGCCCAGCATGCGCATGGCAGCCTGGAGCTGGCCGCCGCAGTCGCAGCGCATGGAGCCCAGCACGTCGCCCGTGAGGCATTCGCTGTGCACCCGCACCAGCACCGGCTTCTCCGGGTCGATCTTGCCCTTGACCAGGGCCAGGTGGGTGGAGTCGTCGATGGCGTTCTGGAAGGCGATGGCGGTGAAACTGCCCCCGAAGCAGGAAGGCAACTTGGCCTCCCCGGCGCGCTGCACCGAGAAGTGCCCCTGCTGGATGCGGTGACGGATCAGGTCCTTGATGGTGGCGATCTTCAGCCCGTGCTCCTTGGCGAACTCGATGAGGTCCGGCAGGCGGGCCATTTCGCCGTCGTCGCGCATGATCTCGCAGATCACGGCCGCGGGCTTGAGCCCGGCCAGCTGGGCCAGGTCCACGCTGCCCTCGGTCTGCCCGGCCCGCACCAGCACGCCGCCTTCCTTGGCGCGCAGGGGGAAGATGTGCCCCGGGGTCACGACGTCTTCGGGGCGCACGCCGTCCGCCACCGCCGCCAGGATGGTGGTGGCGCGGTCCGCCGCGGAGATGCCCGTGGTCACGCCCACCCGCGCCTCGATGGACACCGTGAAGGCCGTGCCGAACTTGGACTGGTTGTTGGCGGCCATCATGGGCAGCTTGAGCTTGTCCACCCACTGCGGGGCCAGGGGCAGGCAGATCAGCCCCCGACCGTGCCGGGCCATGAAGTTGATGATCTCGGGCGTGACCTTTTCAGCGGCAATGGTCAGGTCGCCTTCGTTTTCGCGGTCTTCGTCGTCCACCAGGATGATCATCCGGCCTTGGCGGATTTCCTCTATGGCCTCGTCGGCCTTGATCATGGGCATGAAAGTCCTCGCTTACGCCTTGCTTGAACGTTGGGGCGCTCCCTGCGCGGGAGCCCAGCGAGCGACACGGTGGGGCAGCCACCCTGTCGCGTCGTACCTCTAAAAACCGTGTCTGCGCAGAAATTCCTCGGTCAGGCCGCCGGATGCGCTCTCGCGTCCCGGAGCCGCCTGGGCACCTTGCCAGGGCGCCAGCATGCGCTGCACGTACTTGCCGATGAGGTCCGTCTCCATGTTCACCCTGCGCCCGGGGGTCCAGAAGCGCACCGTGGTCTCGGCCTGGGTGGCGGGGATGATGTTGACCTCCAGGAAATCGGGGCCGCAATTATTTATCGTCAGGCTCACCCCGTCAAGGGCCACGGAGCCCTTGGCCACCACCTGGGGGCCGAAGACCTCGGGAAAACGCAGCCGGAAGATACGCGATTCACCGGACGGGGTCACACTCTCCACCGTGGCCAGGCAGTCCACGTGGCCGCTCACCAGGTGCCCCCCGAGCCGGTCGCCCAGGGCCAGGGCCCGCTCCAGGTTCACCAGGTCCCCCCGGCGGCATTGCCCCAGGGAGGTGGTGCCCAGGGTTTCGGCCGAGGCGTAGACCTGGAAACGACTGCCCGCGAAGCGCTCCACCGTGAGACAGACCCCGTTCACCGCGATGCTCTCGCCCAGCACGATGCGCTCCAGCGCAAAGCGCGGCTGCAGTTCCAGCCGGGCCTCGTCGCCGCGTCGCTCCAGGCTGTGGATCTCGCCCAGCCCCTGGATCAGCCCCGTGAACATGCTTGCTCCTCCCCGTGCTTGTGGGTCGCCCCCGTATGCTGCCCGGCTCCCGTCTGGGGGCGCAGGGTCAGCCGCAGGTCCTCGCCCGACTGGCCCATGGCGTGCAGCCGCAGCCCCAGGGCCTGGTCCATGGTCTCGGGCGCCCTCCCCGCGAACAAGGGGCGCGCCGCCGCATCACCCAGGATCTTCGGCGCCAGATACAGCCGGAACTCGTCCACCAGCCCGGCCTGCAGCAGGTGCAGGCCCAGCCCCCCGCCCCCTTCGCAGAGCAGGTAATGACACGTTAACTCGCCGAACAGGCGTTGCAGCGCGGGCTCCAGGTCCACCCCACCCTGCCCGCCCCCAAGAGGGGGCAGGCCCCAGACCCGGCAGCCCAAGCCCCGCAGGGCCTCGGCCGACGCGTCGGCGGCCACGGATTCGGGACACAGGAAGATGGTCTCGTGGGGGCGCTCCCGCAACAGATACGGCAAGGCCCCCGCCTTGGGATCCGGCAGCCGCGTGCTCGCCACCAGGGCCAGGGGCTGCGGATGTGTTTCCCCGTCCCCCAGGCGATGGGTGAGCTGCGGGTCGTCCTGCCGGAAGGTCTCGCCCCCCACGAGCACGGCCTGGACCCTGCGCCGCAGTGCGTGCACCTCGCGCCGGGCCTCGGGGCCGCTGATCCACTGGCTGTGCCCCGTGCGCGTGGCGATGCGGCCGTCCAGGGTGGCGGCCAGCTTGAGAAACACGAAGGGGCGGCGGCTGAACTTCCAGACCAGGAAATCCGCGATGAGCGCCCGGCACTCCGCCTCCAGCACGCCCTGGCGCACCCGCACGCCCCGGCTTTGCAGGAACGCGGCCCCGCCCCCGCTGACATCGGGGTTGGGATCCGGACAACCCACCACCACCTCGGGAATGCCCGCCTCCAACACCGCCTGGGTGCAGGGGGGCGTCTTGCCGTGATGATTGCAGGGCTCCAGCGTCACCCAGAGGGTGCAGCGCCGCAGGTCCACGCCCTTGGCTCGGGCGTCGCGGATGGCCTCCACCTCCGCGTGGGGGCGGCCGTAGGCCGTGTGCCAGCCCTCGGCCACGATGCGCTTGTCCAGGGTCAGCACCGCCCCAACACAGGGATTTGGCGCCGCGGCCCACCGACCGCGCTCGGCCAGCTCCAGGGCCCGGGCCATGCAGGCCCGGTCGGTCTGGGAGTCCGGCTGCAGGGCCTCGGTCTCAGCGGGGGGCATGGAGCAGCTCGTAATGGACCCCGGCCTCCTGCAGCAGGGCCTCGGCCAGGGTGTCGGGATAGCCCTCGGCGAAATACACGGACCGGATGCCCGTGTTGATGAGCATCTTGGCGCAGATGAGGCAGGGCTGGGTGGTGCAGAAGATGTCGGCACCCTGGATGTAGATGCCGTGCATGGCGGCCTGGATGATGACGTTCTGCTCCGCGTGCAGACCGCGACAGATTTCGTGCCGCTGCCCGGAGGGGATGTTCAGCTGGTCGCGCAGACAGCCGGTCTGCTCGCAATGGGCCAGGTTGCTCGGGGCGCCGTTGTAGCCCGTGGCCAGAATGCGCTTGTCCTTCACGGCCACGGCGCCCACGCGGCGGCGCAGACAGGTGGAGCGCTCGGCCACGAGCTGGGCAATGGCCATGAAGTACTCCGGCCAGGGTTTTCTGTTCTGCACGCTGTCCCCCCAACCGGCTCCCTGCTCTGCGGTGCCGGGTTCCGGGGGCGCCAGGCGCCCCCGGGTGATTGGAAAAGATCGACAGACCCCGCGCACCAGGCGGTCGCGCGGGGGGGGCAAACTCCTACCAGGTGAACAGCGGAAACTGCCTGGCGAAGTCTTCCACTTCCTTGCGCACGCTCTCCAGCCTGGACTCGTTGTCCAGGCTCTCCAGCACCTGGATGATCCAGGCGGCCACGCGCTCCATCTCGGCCTCCTTCATGCCCCGGGTGGTCAGGGCCGCGGGGCCCAGCCGGATGCCGGAAGTCACGAAGGGCGAACGAGTCTCGAAGGGCACCGTGTTCTTGTTCACCGTGATGCCCGCATGGTCCAGGGCCACCTCGGCGTCCTTGCCCGTGATGTCCTTGCGGGTCAGGTCGATGAGCATGAGGTGGTTGTCCGTGCCGCCGGAGACCAGGTCGTAGCCCGCGTCCGTGAGCGCCTTGGCCAGGACCTTGGCGTTGTCCAGGATCTGCTGCTGGTAGCGCACGAACTGGGGGCGCAGGGCTTCGCCGAAGGCCACGGCCTTGGCCGCGATGACGTGCATGAGTGGGCCGCCCTGGATGCCGGGGAAGATCTGGGAGTTGAGCGTCTTCCCGAACTCCTCGGAGGCGAGGATCATGCCGCCGCGCGGGCCGCGCAAGGTCTTGTGCGTGGTGGTGGTGGTGAAATGGGCGTGGGGGATGGGCGAGGGGTGCAGCCCCACGGCGATGGGCCCGGCGATGTGCGCCATGTCCACCATGAGCTGGGCGCCCACCTCGTCGGCAATCTCCCGGAAGCGCTTGAAGTCGATGACCCGGGGATAGGCGCTGGCGCCGGCCACGATGAGCTTGGGCTTGTGCTCCCTGGCCTTGGCCAGGACCTGCTCGTAGTCGATGCGGCCGGTTTCGCGCTCCACGCCGTAGGACACGATCTTGTACAGCCGCCCGGAGAAGTTCACAGGTGAGCCGTGGGTCAGGTGCCCCCCGTGGGAGAGGTCCATGCCCAGGATGGTGTCGCCGGGCTGCAGGGCCCCGAAATAGACCGCCATGTTGGCCTGGGAGCCCGCATGGGGCTGCACGTTGGCGTACTCGGCGCCGAACAGGGCCTTGGCCCGGTCCCGGGCCAGGTCCTCGGCCAGGTCCACGTATTCACAGCCCCCGTAATAGCGCTTGCCGGGGTAGCCTTCGGCGTACTTGTGGGTCAGCACGCTGCCCATGGCCTCGCGCACCGCCGGGGACACGAAGTTCTCCGAGGCGATCAGCTCCAGCTTGCTGACCTGGCGGTCGATTTCCTGGCAAATGGCACGCCCCACCTGGGGGTCCTGAAGCAGAAGTTCTTGCATGGCAGTGCTCGCTTATCTGTCGGCACGGTGCTGTGCACCGCGCCCGTCTGGCGGAATGCAGCCGTCGGCGCCTAGCCGTCCCACCGTTTGAAGAGAACGCAGGCGTTGGTGCCGCCGAAGCCGAAGG
>CAZNSV010000169.1:0-6858 GCA_964575775.1 uncultured Desulfovibrionaceae bacterium | reverse complement strand
GTCACGGGGCTGGTGGCGGCCAACGCCCTGGTGCGCCCCGAAGGCATGAAGGACATGAAGGCCAAGAGCCTGAAGAAAAAGATGAAGGAGAAGGCCTTTGCGGCCAATGTGAGCCGCGAGCGCATCCTGGAGTGCGAGAAGATCGGTCTCGAGTTGGGGGCGTTCTTCGACCTGGCCGTGGCCGCCATGACACCCCTGGCCGCTGAACTGGGCCTGGAGAAACGCCCGGCCTGAGCCCGGGCTCCGGGTGGGCGGATCACCGCGTGGCACGCGGGGTCCCGGTCCTGGGCCGTGGGGCCCGCGCGGCTCGCGCCCGTCGCCGCAGTGACCATTTTTTCGATAGCGCTGGACAAACACCCAGAATCAAGGTTACTTTTTTGTAGACTCACAGCAAACAGGAGACCCCCGGCCCCCATTTCAACCCTGTCCCCTCGGAGGCGACGCATGGATATCAAGACCATTCTCTGGCCCACGGACACTTCGGCCCCAGCCGCCCAGGCCCTGCCCTACGTGACCTCCCTGGCAGAAAAGTACGGCGCCACCATCGTCATTCTCAACGTGCAGGATGAAATCACCCGCTACGAACGCCTGGCCAAGACGCTCAACGCGGACGAGGCCGCGCGCATCCGCGAGCAGTTCATGAGCGAGGCCAAGCAGGCCATGGACGCCCTGTGCAACCAACTGGGCAACAGCTGCCCCTTGTACAAGCGGGTGGTGGTCCACGGCGACCCGGCCGAGGAGATCCTCGCGTTCGCGGAAAAGGAAGGCGTGGACATCATCGTCATGGCCACCCACGGCTACGGGGGGCTCAAGCGTTTTGCCTACGGCAGCGTGGCCGAGAAGGTGATCCACAATTCACCGGTCCCGGTGCTCACCGTTCGCTGCAAGTAGCGTCATCCCTGGATATTCTCTGTCGGGCCGCCTTTGCTCCCAGGCGGGGCGGCCCGGCGCGCGAGTGGTTCGCCCCGCGCCGGACCGCTGAAGATGCGGCTGCGCTTTGCTTTTTCCCGAAAAATCGACTAGATTGTTCCGCATGCCGGGCGGCAGGCACCTTGTCTGCCACGCCGGTCGCGTTCGTAGCGGGCAGAGGCAGGGCTCCGTCAGTCGGTTCATGCGGAGCGTTGCGCAACCTCAAGCAGGGAGATGCGACTCATGGCGGACAGCCCCCTTTCGGTGACCACCCAGAACATAGCCATCGACACCAATATCCCCGTCCTGGGGCAGGCCAAGATTCCTTCGCCCCTGCCGTATTGCCACGTGGCCAAGGAACCGGGCAGTGTGATGATCAATCTCAGCGAGGACCAGCTCCAGGTGGCTTCGGGTCCGCCGCTGTACTTCGATTTCGAGGTGGCCGGACCGCGGCGGCATCTCTATTTCAACCCCACCCAGACCAAGGTGGGTATCGTGACCTGCGGGGGGCTCTGCCCCGGCATCAATGACGTGATCCGCGCCATTGTCATGGAGGCGCACCACAACTACCGCATCGCCGCCACCCTGGGCTTTCGTTTCGGGCTGCAGGGCTTCATTCCCAAGTACGGGCACGAGGTCTGGGAGCTCACCCCGGACAAGGTGGCCAACTGGCACCAGTTCGGCGGCACCAACCTGGGCTCCTCCCGGGGGCCCCAGCCGCCCGACGAGATCGTGGACTGCCTGGAGCGCATGAACATCAGCTGCCTGTTCATGATCGGCGGCGACGGTACCCTGCGCGCGGCCCAGAAGGTCGCGGAAGAGGTGGAGCGCCGCAATCGCAAGATTTCCATCATCGGCATCCCCAAGACCATCGACAACGACATCAGCTTCATCCGCAAGTCCTTCGGGTTCGACACGGCCGTGGAAAAGGCCACCGAGGCCATCCAGTGCGCCCACACCGAGGCCAACGGCGCCATGAACGGCATCGGGCTGGTCAAGGTCATGGGGCGCGAGTCCGGCTTCATCGCCGCCCAGGCCACCCTGGCGCTCAAGGAAGTGAACTTCGTGCTGGTGCCGGAAATGCAGTTCAGCCTCACCGGGGAGTACGGATTGTTGCCCCAGTTGGAGGAACGGCTGCGGACCCGCAAGCATGCGGTGATCCTCTGCGCCGAGGGCGCGGGGCAGGACCTGCTGCAGAGCAGCGGCGAGAAGGACGCCTCGGGCAACCCAGTGCTGGGCGACATCTGCCAGCTCTTGATGCATGAGATCAAGCAGTACTTCCAGGCCAAGGACATGGAATACACCCTGAAGTTCATCGACCCCAGCTACATCATCCGCTCGGTTCCGGCCAACGCCAACGACCGGGTCTACTGTGGCTTCCTGGGGCAGCACGCGGTGCACGCGGCCATGGCCGGCAAGACGGGCATGGTGGTGAGCATGCTCCAGGACCGCTACGTGCACCTGCCCCTGAAGCTGGTGACCCAGGAGCGCCGCCGGTTGAACATCGCCTCGGACTACTGGCGCGCCGTGCTGGAGTCCACGGGCCAACCCCCCACGCCGGGCATCTTCGGCCAGAACGAAGGCTGTGTACCCTGACCGTTCTTGTTTCGACCATCAAGAAGGGAGCCCCGAGGCTCCCTTTTTTTATTTCCTGGAGCAGCAGGCACGTTCCGCTCCGGCGGCTACGCCACCAGCGCCACGTTTGGGGCGTGGCGGTTTTTCTCGCTGCGCATCAAACGGGGAGAGGGAAGAGAGCACAGCGGTTGCTTGTTTCACGAAGATTGTGTATAGTATGAGTTATAGATTATCCGACAATTCCGGATATCCCTTGTCCGGCGCAGGAGTGCACATGCTCACATCCGTCAAGGCTTCGGCTGGTTCCGGCAAGACCTACAAGATCACCCAGGAATTCCTCCAACGCCTCTCTGGCGCGCTGGCCGAGTCCGCGCCCGGGGCCTGCGGCCAGCAGCGGCAGAACCACCCCCACCACTGGACGGAAATCCTGGCCGTGACCTTCACCAACAAGGCCGCGGCGGAGATGCAGCAGCGCATTCTCGGCGCCCTCAAGAAGCGTGCCCTGGAGCTGGACACCGCCGGACAGGTCCCGGACGCCATCGCCCCCCGCGATGCCGCCCGTTGGGTGGAGCGCATCCTGCGTCGTCTGGGCGAGCTCAACGTGCGCACCATCGACAGCCTGCTGCACCAGATCCTGCGTCTGGGGGCCCTGCAGCTGCACTACGCGCCGGACCTGGAACTGGAATTCGAGTCCAAAAAGCTCTGCGCCCCGCTCTATGCCGGAGCCCTCAGCGCCGCCGAGCAGGGCGACGAACTGCAGGGGCTCCTGCTCGACCAGGCCCTGGACGCCCTGTTCCGCATCCGGGGCTGCTCCCGGTTCCTGCCCAAGGGGGCGTTCGACGAACTCCTGGAGGAGGTCTTCGACTTCCTCATTGCCCAGCCCGGCCTGGAGCTCGGGGACGATCCCGCGCCCCTGGAGCGGCAGCTCCTGGCCCGTACCGTCTGGCTGCAGGAGACCGCCGCCACCATGGCGGCCCATCTCGAGGCGCAGCGCCTGGCCGGAGCCAAGCATTTCCTCACCTTCCTCACGCGCTGTGGCGACCAAAACCCCTACGGGGGCCTGCCCCCCTCCACCTTTGCCCGCAAGCCAAGCCTGGCCGCCTGCTTGCTCAAGCAGAGCCAGGCCGCGGTGACGCCCGAAGGCGAGGGCCTCTACGCGGCCCTGTGCACGGCCTACGAGGCTCTGGCCCGGGAGGCCCCGCCCCTGCGCTCGTCCATGACCATGGCGCCCCTGGTGCGGTTCTGCAAGCAGCTCCTGACGGCCCTGCCCCCCCTGCTGCGCCGCGACGGCCTGGCGCCGGCGGCCTGGTTGCCCCATGCCGCGGCCGAGTTGCTGGCAGGCCCCTGCTGCAGCGAGGCCCTGTGCCGCATGGGCAACCGGCTCGCCCATCTGCTGCTGGACGAGTTCCAGGACACCAGCCGCGCCCAGTGGCAGGCCCTGGAATCCCTGGCCGAACAATCCCTGTCCACGGGCGGCTCCCTCTTCTACGTCGGCGACGTGAAGCAAGCCATCTATGGGTGGCGAGGGGGCGACGCCGCCTTGTTCGACGAGGTGCCCCGCAGTCTGGCGCACCTGGCACCCCCGCGCAGCGAGAACCTGGAGACCAACTGGCGCAGCAGCGGGGACCTGGTGGACTTCAACAACGCGTTCTTCAGCCGTCTGGCCCAACCAGAGGTGGTCCGGGCCGTGGCCCAGGCCATGTTGGGTGACAAGGCGCCCCCGCAGGAGCAGGAGAGTTTCGCCGCACTGCTCCAGGCCGCCTATGCCGACGTGGTGCAGCAGGTGGCGCCGCGCAACCGGGAGCTGCGGGGCTTCGTGCATCTGGAGGAGCTGCACGCCGACGGCAAGGAGGAGCTGCACGCCGCGGTGGAAGAACGGCTGGAGGGGATCCTCCGCACCGAACTGGGGCTGGGCAGCGCCGCACCCCTGGCCCGCTGCCGGGATGTGGCCATCCTGGTGCGCTCCAACGACCAGGCCGCCCTGGTGGCGCGCTGGTGTCTGCAGTGGGGGCTGCCCGTGGTCACCGAAAACAGCCTGCTGCTGCAGGAGCACCCCCTGGTGCGGCAGATGGTGGCCTTGCTGCGCTGGCTGGACACGCCGGACAACGACCTGGCCTTGTTCGAGGCCGTGTCCGGCCCCGAGCTGTTTGCCGAGGCCTGGGGCGACGAACTGGACGCCAACGGCCTGCACGCCTGGCTCTGCGCCCAGGGCAACGGCCCGCGCCGCAACCCGCCGCCGTTGTTCCTGTCCTTCCGGGAGCGGTTCCCCCAGTTCTGGCAGCGCGCCCTGGAGCCCCTGCACCGTCACGCCGGGTTCATGAGTGCCTACGACATCTTCTGCGACATGGTGGCCCGGTTCCGCCTCCTGGAGCGCCACACCCAGGACGCCCTGTACATCCGCCGCCTGCTGGAAACCGCCCACGTGGCGGAAAGCAGGGGCGCCCTGTCCCCGGCGGCCTTCCTGGATACCTGGGCCGAATCCGGCGGCGAGCAGAAGGTCCCCCTGCCCGAAAACCTCGACGCCCTGCGCGTGCTGACCATGCACAAGGCCAAGGGCCTGGAATTTCCCCTGGTCATCGTGCCCTTTCATCACAGCGACAAACCCAGCGGCCGCGAGCTCTGCACCTGGCAGCCCGCCCCGGATGCACCCCCGGTGCTCACCACCCTGCACCCCGGCCTGGGGGACCTCTATTACGCCCAGGCCCTGCCCCAACTCCTGGAGCAGGTGAACCTGCTCTACGTGGCCTGGACCCGTGCCGTGCGGGGGCTCTACTGCCTGATCACCAGCACCGACTATTATCAGGGGCACTCGCCCCTGCTCCGGGCCCTGGGCGTGCTGCTGCCGCCGCTGGGTCTGGTCCCCGGGGGCGACCCTTTGCACCGGGGCGTGCAGCCCGAAGAACTGGGGCTGCAACAAGACACCGACGTCTTGCCCCACCCCAAAGCGCTGCCCCTGGCTCCTGCGGGCGAACAGCCCATGCAGTGGCTGCCTCGCCTGAGCATCTTCCGTTCCGAGCTGCGGGAGGAGAACTTTGTGGGGCGCATGCGCGGCACCCTGGCCCACCGCTGCCTGGAGCTGCTGGGCAGCGGCGAAGACGCCGAGGCCGACGTCCGACGGGCCCTGCATGCCGGGCTCAGGGGCTTCAGCGATCCCCACGACCCAGCGGCCTTTGCCGAGGACAACCCCAGGCTGGAAGAGGAGCTGCGGGGCATGCTGCTCTGGGTGCGGCGGCATCCCGAGCTGGCCACGCTCCTGCGCTCCGGCAGTGGGGAGCAGGAGCTCCTGCGGCCCGAGGGCGGCGTGCTGCGCGTGGACTATCTGGCCCGCCGCCCCGACGGGGGGCTGACCGCCATCGAATACAAGACCGGCGCGCCCGAGCCGCAGCACCGCACCCAGCTCGGCCGCTACCTGGAGCTCCTGGCCGGGCTCCCGCGCCCGCTCCATGTCCCGCCCCCGCAGGGGTTGCTGGTCTACCTCGACACCCGCGACATCCAGCGCCTGGAGGTTTGAGCATGCGCAGCGTTCATTGCATTCCCTGGCATTGCGATGCCCTGGCCGTACTCCTGGACTTCCTCGTGGCGCAGGACCCCGCGGGCTGCGCCGCCGCGGACCTGAGCGACTGGCTGCTGGTCTTTCCGCACCGCCGCCCCCGCCGCTATCTGCTCCGGCGACTGCTGGCCGACGCGCGGGTGCCCAAGCCCTGCCGCCCCCCGGAGATGCTCACGGCGGGGCATCTCTTTGCCAAGCTGCGCGTGACCCTGGCCGAAAGCGGGGTCGTGCCCCCGCCCAAACGCCTGGTGGGGCGCCTGGACCGGGTGGACGCGCTGCTGGCCTGCGTGCGCGAACTGGCGCGCTCCGGCCCCCTGAGCAGTCTGCCCGTGGAGGACACCGCCCTGTTCCTGCCCTGGGGGCTCAGGCTAGAACAGCTCTGCGAGGAGTTCGTGCGCCAGGACGTCGCACCCCAGAACCTGCACTACACCGAGGAGCACGTGCAACCCTTCGCCGCGGTGCTGCTGCGGCAGCTGGGCGACCTGGCCGTGGCCTACGAGGCCCTGCTGGAGAGCAGCGGCTGGAGCACCCCGGACCGGGACGCCCGGCTGGTGGCCCACGCAGCCGAGGCCGCCGCAACCGCCCTGGCCGGACGCCGGATTGTGCTGGCCGGTTTCCATCAGCTGAGCGGCCTGGAGGAGACCCTGTTCCGGGCCCTCTGGGAGCAGGGCGCGGCGTACATGCTGCACTGCGACCCGGCCCTGGCCGAGGGCACACCGCATTGGTCCTGCCGCGCGCAGCGGGAACTCTGTCGCCGCTGGGGCGCCGGGGTGGAGCTCTTGCCGCCCCACAGCGAGGCGCTGCGCCCCACCCTGCGCTTTTAC
>CAZNSV010000168.1:0-6864 GCA_964575775.1 uncultured Desulfovibrionaceae bacterium | reverse complement strand
GGGCCTCGATCTTGCGCCCCAGCATGAGTTTCTGGCGGTCGTTGACCTGGTCCACGGCGTTGAGCAGCTGGGGCTGATAGCCGGAGTCCCCGGCCGTGTGGATCAGGGCCTTGACGTCCTTGGGGAAGCAGGAGCCGCCGTAGCCCACGCCGGGGTAGATGAAGCTGTAGCCGATGCGGTGGTCGGAGCCGATGCCCATGCGCACGTCGCGCACGTCGGCGCCCACCCGCTCACAGATGTTGGCGATCTCGTTGATGAAGGAGATCTTGGTGGCCAGCATGCAGTTGGCGGCGTACTTGGTCATCTCGGCGCTGCGCACGCTCATGACCATCATCTTCTCGCGGCTGCGGGCAAAGGGCGAATACAGGGCCTTGAGCAGCTCGGCGGTGCGCACGTTGTCCGTGCCCACGATGACCCGGTCGGGTTTCATGAAGTCGCTGACCGCGTCGCCCTCCTTCAGGAACTCGGGGTTGGAGACCACGTCGTACTCGATCTCCAGGCCGCGCTTCTGCAGCTCCTCGGCGACGATGGCCTTGACCTGGTCGGCGGTCCCCACGGGCACCGTGGATTTGTCCACGATGATCTTGTACTCCGTGATGGTCTGCCCCACCTGGCGGGCCACCTGATGCACGTACTGCAGGTCGCAGGAGCCGTCCTCGCCGCAGGGAGTGCCCACGCAGATGAAGACCAGCAGCGCGTCTTCCAGCCCCTCGGCCAGATTGGTGGTGAAGCGCAGGCGCCCTTCCTTGTAGTTGCGCTGCACCATCTCCTCGAGCCCGGGCTCGTAGATATGCACTTCGCCCTTCTTCAGGGTTTCCACGACCTTGGGGTTCACATCCACACAGGTGACGGTGTTGCCTGTTTCCGCGAAACAGGCCGCGCTCACCAGGCCAACATAACCGGAACCAACTATGCACAGATTCATAGACAGTACTTTTCCTTCTTGACAGTATCGGGGGGGATGAGGCGAACTTGAGACGCACTCCCCCCTATCCGTTCGCAGGGGGTTCGTCAACAGTCCCATCGCTGTCCACTCCAGTCCGCGCACCTGCCTGGAATCGGCGCCTGCGGCCTTGACTTTCAGGGGCAGCCACCTATGATTCGCCCACAGTCGCCCAGATTCCGAGGAGATCCCCCCATGCCTGTACTCGTCGTCAATGTCGATCACGTGGCCACCTTGCGCCAGGCTCGTCGCGGTCGCGAGCCCGAACCCCTGACCGCGGCCCTCATGGCCGAGCTGGCCGGGGCCCGGGGCATCATCGTGCACCTGCGCGAGGACCGCCGCCACATCCTGGACCGGGACGTGGAGCTCTTCGCCCGCGCCCTGCAGACGCGGCTGCATCTGGAAATGGCGGCCACGGCCGAGATGCAAGCCATTGCCCTGGCCAACCGCCCCTACATGGTCTGCCTGGTGCCCGAGAAGCGCGAGGAGCTGACCACCGAAGGCGGGCTGGCCGTGGCCGGTCGCGAAGAGGAGTTGGCCGCGTACCTGGCGCCCCTGCACGCCGTGGGCATCCGCTCCAGCCTGTTCATCGAGGCCGCCGAGGCGCAGATCCGCGCCGCCAAGGCCACGGGCGCGGAATACATCGAGATCCACACCGGCCACTATGCCGACGCCCCCACGGAGGAAGCGGCCCTGGCCGAGTTCGAGAAGATCGTGGCCGGCATCGGCCTGGCCCAGAGTCTGGGCCTGAAGGTCAACCTGGGGCACGGACTCAACTACGTGAATATCCAGCGTTTCGCCGGGGTGCCCGGCATCCGGGAATACTCCATCGGCCACAGCATCATCTCCCGGGCCGTGCTGGTGGGGCTGGAGCGGGCCGTGGCCCAGATGGCCGCCATCATCCGGGACTTCGCGGAGTAGCCGTGATCGTCGGCCTGGGCCTGGACGTGGTGGAGCTGGACCGCATCGCGCGCATTCTGGAACGCCACGGGGAGCGCTTCATCCAGCGCATCCTCACCCCCGCGGAGCTGTTGGAGCTGCCCGGCGTCATGGCCCTGAACCGGGTGCCCTTTCTCGCGGCCCGCTTCGCGGCCAAGGAAGCCGCCTCCAAGGCCCTGGGCACGGGCTTTCGCCAGGGTGTGGGGCTGCAGACCCTGGAGGTGCGCTCCCTGCCCTCGGGCAAGCCCGTGCTGCATCTGCTGGGCCCGGCCCAGGACCTGGCCCGAACCCTGGGCGTCACGTCCACCCACATCAGCCTGACCCACGGCCGCGACGTGGCTGCCGCCGTGGTGGTCCTGGAAGCCTGAACCTTTTGCCGCAGGATCCGCCCATGGACGCCCCTCTCCCGACTCCAGCCGAAATGGCCGCCTGGGACGCAGCCAGCGTCCGGGACTTCGGCATCCGCTACGAGATGCTCATGGAAAACGCCGCCCGTGCGGCCCTGGAGGTCCTGCAGCAGCGCTGCGGCACCCTCAAGGGGCGCCGGGTGCAGCTGCTGGCGGGCAAGGGCAACAACGGGGGCGACGCCATCTGTCTGGGCCGCCACCTGCACGACCTGGGCGCCCAGGTCCTGGTGCTGCTGGCCGCGCCCCAAGGCGCCTACCAGGGTGTGAGCCGCTACCACCTCCGGCTGGCCAAGCGCACGGGCACGCCCCTGGAGCGCCTGGACCGGCGCCCCCCGGCCCTGTGGGGAGCGCCGGAGATTCTGGTGGACGGCCTGCTGGGCACTGGCTTCAGCGGCGAGTTGCGCCCCCCGTACCGCGACTGGGTGGAGGCGCTCAACGCCCGACGGGAGCAGAGTTTCATCCTGGCCCTGGACATTCCCTCCGGGCTGGACGGCCTCACGGGGCGCCCCTGCCCCATTGCGGTGCGGGCCCACGCCACGGTGACCTTCGAGGCCGCCAAGCTGGGCCTGGCCCTGCCCCAGGCCGCGGCCTGGACCGGGGAGCTGCATGTACGCCCCATCGGGATTCCGGCCCTGGTCCGGGAGCGCCACCCTGCCTCCTGCGGGCTCCTGACCCGCGAGGTCATGGACCTGTTCCCCCGCCCTTCGGCCCTGATGCACAAAGGCACGGGGGGGCGGCTCTGCCTGGTGGGCGGCTCGCCGGGCCTCACGGGCGCGGTCTGTCTGGCGGCCCTGGGGGCCCTGCGCGGGGGCGCGGGGCTGGTCACCGCGGCCTGCCCCGCCGGTCTGCGGCTGGAAATCAAGCACGGCCTGCCCGAGCTCATGACCCTGCCCCTGAGCGTGGGAGCCGCCCCGGACGGGGGAACCGGGGAGCACTGGCAGCCCGAGCTGCTGCCCCTGCTGGACCCCATCCCGGCCCGCTGGGACGCCCTGGTGGTGGGACCCGGCTGGGGGCGCGGCCCGCTCATGTCGGACTGTCTGGAGCGGTTGTTGCGCATGGAGCGCCCCCCCACGGTGCTGGACGCCGACGCCCTACACGCCCTGGCGCAGCGGCCCGAGCTGCTGCGGCTCCTGGACGAGCGCGACGTGCTGACCCCGCATCCCGGAGAAATGGCGCGGCTGCTGGGCACGGACATCCCCACGGTGGAGGCCGCGCGGCTGGAGGCGGCCCAGGATTTCGCACAGCGCCACGGGGTCACCGTGGCCCTCAAGGGACCGGGCACCATCATCGCCGCGCCGGGCCAACGCCCCCGCTTGGCCCCCTTTGCCACGGCCTGCCTAGCCATTGGCGGCTCGGGTGACGTCTTGGCCGGATTGGTGGGGAACCTGCTCGCGAGGGGCCTTTCCCCCTTGCAGGCCACCTGCGTTGGGGTGTATTGGCACGGTTTCACCGGTCACAGTCTGGAAAAGGATTTTCCCCTGCGCGGCAATCTGGCCTCGGAAATCGCCCGGGCTCTGCCCACGGCCCTCAAGGAGCTTCTCATATGCTGACAGCCAAGGACATCATGACCAAGTCGCCCATCACGGTCGCGGCGGACACCGACATCATGGCGGCGGCCCGGTTGCTGCTGGAAAAGGGCTTCAACGGGATGCCCGTGGTGAACGCCGAGGGACAGCTGGTGGGCGTGCTCTGCCAGAGCGACCTCATCGTGCAGCAGAAGAAGGTGCAGCTGCCCTCGCTCTTCACCCTCCTAGACGGCTTCTTCCCCCTGAGCTCCACCAACAAGCTGGAGCGGGAGCTGGAGCGCATGACCGCCACCACCGTGGCCCAGGCCATGACCCCCAATCCGGTGAGCGTGCGTCCGGATACGCCCATCGACGAGCTGGCCACCCTCATGGCGGAAAAAAAGCTCTACACCCTGCCCGTGGTGACCCAGGGGCGCCTGGTGGGCGTGGTGGGCAAGGAAGACATCCTGCGCGCCGTGGTGGGCAGCGAGTCGCGTTAGCCGGTCCGGCATGGTGGTGGAACTGACGCTGGCCTCGGAAGAGGCGACCCTGGGCTTGGGGCGCCGACTGGCCCAGGCCCTGCCCCAGGAGCCCCCCTACCCGGCCCTGCTGTTGCAAGGGGAGCTTGGCGCGGGCAAGACCACCCTGGTACGCGGCCTGGTGGAGTCTCTGCCCGGGGGCGAGGAGGCCGACGTGGCCAGCCCCAGCTTCACGCTGCTGCACCTCTACCCCACCCGCCCCCCCTGCGCACACCTGGACATTTACCGCCTGGCGGGGCAGGAACCGGATGCCGGGCTCTGCGAGGTGCTGGGCGAGTCCCGGCAGCTGGTGCTGGTGGAATGGGCACAATGTCTGCCCCCAAGCTGCCTGCCCGAGGATTACCTGCTGCTCGCCTGGCAGCGGGAGGTCGCCTCGGGAGCGGAGGCCGGACGCCGGGTGCGCCTGGCAGCCCATGGCCCGGCCGCGGCCCGGATGCTGGCGGACCTGCCCCCACTGTTAACCCTGTAACCCCGCGAAAGGATACTCAGGCCATGCGGATACTCGTGCAAAAATTCGGTGGCACCTCGGTGAAGAACCTGCAGTGCATGCAGCAGGTGCTGGCCAAGGTGCAGAAGGCTCTGGCTCAGGATTATCGTGTGGTGGTGGTGCTGTCGGCCATGGCCGGGGAGACCAACCGCCTCATCGGCCTGGCCAAGGAATGGTCCCCACGGCCCGATCCGGCGGAAATGGACGTGCTGGTGGCCACGGGCGAACAGGTCTCGGTGGCGCTGTTCAGCATGCTGCTCAAGGCCAACGGCATCCCCTCGCGCTCCATCCTGGGCTACCAGGTGCCCATACGCACCACCAGCATGTTCGGCCGGGCGCGGATCCTGTCCATCGATGCCGAGGCCCTCAAGGGCATGCTACAGGAGTACCCGGTGGTGGTGGCGGCGGGCTTCCAGGGTTGCGACGAGGCCCTGCGCGTGACCACCCTGGGCCGGGGCGGCTCGGACACCTCGGCGGTGGCCCTGGCCGCGGCCCTGGGCGCCGAGCTCTGCGAAATTTTTACGGATGTGGACGGCGTGTACACCACGGACCCCAACATCTGCTCCCAGGCGCGCAAGATCGAACGCATCGCCTACGACGAGATGCTGGAAATGGCCAGCATGGGCGCCAAGGTGCTGCAGATCCGTTCCGTGGAATTTGCCAAGAAATACAATGTGCCGGTGCACGTGCGTTCCACTTTTTCCGACGCACCGGGAACCATCGTCAGCAAGGAGGACCAGAGAATGATGGAATCCGTCATGGTTGCCGGCATTGCCTACGACAAGGACCAGGCCCGGTTCACCCTGCAGGACGTGCAGGACCGGCCGGGCGTGGCCGCGGCCATCTTCACCCCCCTCTCCCAGGCGGGCATCCTGGTGGACATGATCGTGCAGAACCCCAGCCGGGACGGGGTCACGGACATGACCTTCACCGTGAGCCGCAACGACCTCGAGCGCACCGAGGAGATTCTGGAGCAGGTCCAGCAGGAGATCGGCGCCATGCAGATCCGCAAGGACATCTACGTCTGCAAGGTCTCGGTCATCGGCGTGGGCATGCGCAACCACTCCGGCGTGGCGGCCAAGGCCTTTGCGGCCCTGCGCAACGAGAACATCAACATCCTGATGATCAGCACCTCCGAGATCAAGATTACGTGCCTCATCGAGGAAAAATACACCGAACTGGCGGTGCGCACCCTGCACGAGGCCTTTGACCTGGGGCACGCGTAACCGATTTCGACAACGCTTTTTGCAGCAACCGGAACGCACTTCGCCGTTGGAGCCGCGGCGGCGGGACCACCCTGCCGCCGACCGCACAAGGGGCGGTGTCGACCCGAGAGCACACCGACGAGGACGCATGAAAACCATCCGCATCTACGACACCACCTTGCGTGACGGGACCCAGGCCGAAGACATCACCCTGAGCCTGGAAGACAAGATCAAGGTGGCTCGCAAGCTCGCCGAACTGGGCGTGCACTACATCGAAGGCGGCTTCCCTGGCTCCAACCCCACGGACCGCGCCTTTTTCCAGGACATCCGCAACTACGACCTGAAGCGGGCCAAGGTCTGCGCCTTCGGCAGCACCCACCACCCCAAGACCACGGCGGAGAAGGACCAGAACCTGCAGCACATGATCGAGTGCGGGGCCCCGGTCTTCACCCTGTTCGGCAAGACCTGGGACCTGCACGCCCGCGAAGCCCTGCGCGTGGACCTGCCGCGCAACCTGGAGCTGATCTTCGACTCCCTGGCCTTTCTCAAGGGCAAATGCGAGGAGCTGATCTTCGACGCCGAGCACTTCTTCGACGGCTTCAAGGCCAACCCCGACTACGCCCTGGCCGCCCTGACCAAGGCCCACGAGGCCGGGGCCGACGTGCTGGTGCTCTGCGACACCAACGGCGGCACCCTGCCCCACGAGGTGGCCGCCATTGTGCGCAGGGTGTGCGAGGCCCTGCCCCAGGCCGAACTGGGCATCCACGCCCACAATGACTGCGAACTGGCCGTGGCCAACTCCCTGGCCGCCGTACAGGAAGGCGCCGGGCAGGTGCAGG
>CAZNSV010000167.1:0-6864 GCA_964575775.1 uncultured Desulfovibrionaceae bacterium | reverse complement strand
CTACCAGCGGCTGCTGGGGCACCGCCCCACCCTGGCCCTGGTCAATGAGCAGGCCTACAGCGCCGGGCTCGTGCCGCTGTACGCCGAGGCCGGATACCAGGCCCTGCTCATGGACTACGAGAACCCGGCGGCGGCGCATCCGGATTGGCCCGAGGCCCTGGGCTTCCAGCCGCAATACGCCCTGGGTCCGGTGGAGGGGGCCGAGCCGCCCCAGCGCTTGCCCCTGTTGTGGAGCCGGTCCATCGCCTTTCAGAAGCTGCAGCGGGTGGGGCACGGCGAACTGGCGCCCGAGGAGTATCTGGCCTGGCTGGACGGGGTCCTGGGTGCGGAGGGCGCCGCCGGGGGCTGTCTGGCCCTGTACGGCAACGACGCCGAAGTCTTCGGCTTCCGCCCCGGTCGCTATGCCACCGAGGCCCCGCCCTCCCGGAACGAATGGGCCCGGGTCTTCGCCACCCTGGCCCAGGCCACGATAGCGGAAGGACGGGAGCTGGTGCTGCCCAGCCAGGCCCTGGCCGGACTGCAAGAGGGGCATTCCCACGCGGGGCGGGAGCTGCGCCTGGAAAGCGCGGCCATGCCCGTGCCGGTGAAGAAGCAGGCCAAGTACAACATCACCCGCTGGGCCGTGACCGGACGCGACGATTTCGGCGTGAACACCACCTGCCGCCGCCTGGCCCGGGCCCTCGAGGCCCGCAAGGCCGAGGACGCGGCCTGGCAGCGACTCTGTCGGCTCTGGAGCAGCGACTTTCGCACCCACATCACCCCGAGCCGCTGGAGCGCCTGCACCGAGGAGCTGGAGCGCTTCGCCCTGGAGGAAGGGGTGGCACGTAATCCCGAGCCTGTACCTTCCGGCGGCCGCAGGGTACCCGCCCGGCGCTCCGGCCGCTTCCTGTATCTGGAGGCAGGGGGCGCGCGGGTCACCTGCAACACCCGCAAGGGGCTCACCCTGCACGAGCTGGCCTTCGCGGCCCATGGCGACATCCCCATCGTGGGCGCGGTGGAGCACGGCTACTATCGGGACATCGAGCTGGGCGCTGATTTTTTTACCGGCCACCTGATCCTGGAAGGTCTGGGGCGGAGCAAGACCACGGACCTGGAACGGACCGCGCCGCAGATCCTGGAGACGGAGACGGAGCTGGAAGTGCGCTGCGCCATGGTCACGGCGGCGGGCACGCTGGACAAGCGGATCGTGCTGGACAAACGGCGCCCGGCCCTGACCGTGCACTACCGGCTGACGGACTGGCAGCTGCCGCCGGGGCGCTTGCGGCTGGGGCACGTGACCTTCCTGCCCTGGAACCTGGACCCGGCCACCCTGTTCTACCGCACCGAGAACGGCGGGGCCCCGGAGACCTTCTTTCCAGCAGCGGGCAGGGCCTTCGACCACGGCGCCAATGTCTCCTTCCTGGTCTCGGCGGGGCAGGCAGCGGGCATGACCGGCGGCTGGTGGTCAGCGGGCGATGCCGCACGGGCGGTGCGGGTCTCCCTGACCGATCCCGACCAGGCCGTGGCCCTGCTGGCGACCTTCCGTCCGGCGGCCCCGACCTTCTTTTTCAGGCTGGCACACTCGGTGCAAGAGATGGACGAGACCAGCGCCCCCTGTGCCGTACGGCGCGGCCTGGACCTGGGCTTCACGCTGGAGCCCTGCACGCCCGCGCGGCAACGGGAGATTTGACTGTCCTGCCGTAGATTTTGTAGAGGTCATGTGCAATGCCCAGACCCCGAGGGCCTTTCCCGGAAGCAGGCAACAACCAGGCAGAGGATCGAACCATGTTTGACGGAAAGTCTATCTTGATCACCGGGGGGACAGGGTCCTTCGGCACCCGTTGCGTCCAGACCATCCTGCAGGAGTATCGTCCCAAAAGGCTGATCATCTTCAGCCGCGACGAGCTCAAGCAGATGGAGATGAGCCAGGTCTTCTCTCAGGAGAAGTACCCCTGCCTGCGCTACTTCCTGGGCGACGTGCGCGATCTGGACCGGCTGCGCAGGGCCCTGACCGGGGTGGATACCGTGATCCACGCCGCGGCGCTCAAGCAGGTCCCGGCCTGCGAGTACAATCCCTTCGAGGCGGTGAAGACCAACATCCTGGGCGCCCAGAACCTGGTCAACGCGGCCATCGACTCCGGGGTCAAGCGGGTCATGGCCCTGTCCACGGACAAGGCGGCCAACCCCATCAACCTCTACGGCGCCACCAAGCTCTGCTCCGACAAGCTCTTCATCGCGGGCAACACTTACGCCGGCAAGGAGAACACCCGCTTTTCCGTGGTGCGCTACGGCAACGTCCTGGCCAGCCGGGGCAGCGTCATCCCCCTGTTCCTCGAAAAGCGCAAGACCGGGGTCCTGCCCATCACCCACCCGGACATGACCCGCTTCTGGGTCACCCTGGACCGGGGCGTGCAGTTCGTGCTGCAGACCCTACGGCTCATGGCCGGGGGCGAAATCTTCGTGCCCAAGATCCCCAGCATGAAGATCACGGAGCTGGCCAAGGCCATCTGCCCGGATTGCGCGCTCGAGATCGTGGGTGTGCGCCCCGGCGAGAAGATCCACGAGACCATGATCCCGGTCTACGAGGCGCGCAACACCTTCGAGTGCGACGACTATTACGTGATCCAGCCTTCGTACCGGTTCTTCGAGCGTAGCGCCCCCGTGTGCAGCGGTGTGGAAGTGCCCGAGGACTTCGAGTACAGTTCCAACACCAACAAGGTCTGGCTGGACCATCAGACCCTGCGCGGCATGCTCGACCTGTGATGATCCCCTACGGCCGCCATCAGCTGGACGCCCTGGACGTCGAGGCAGTGGCAGAGACCCTGCGCTCCGACTGGCTGACCACCGGTCCGGCCGTGGAGCGCTTCGAGACGGCCGTGCGCCGGTACACCGGCGCGGCCCAGGCCGTGGCCGTGATCAACGGTACCGCGGCCCTGCACGTCATGCTGGCCGCCGCGGGCATCGGCCCCGAGCACGAGGTGGTTGTCCCGGCCATCACCTTCGCGGCCACGGCCAACGCGGTGTTCTACTGCGGGGGCACGCCCGTGATCGCGGACGTGGACCCCGAGACCCTGCTCCTGACCCCCGAGACCCTGGCCCCGCGCCTGACGCCCCGCACCCGGGCCGTGGTGGCCGTGGATTATGCCGGACAGCCCTGCGACTACGCCGCCCTGGCCGCACTCTGCGACGCGCGCGGCATCATGCTCTTTGCCGACGCCTGCCACGCCCTGGGTGGGGCGGACGCCCAAGGCCGCCGGGTGGGCACCCTGGCCCGGGCCACCTGCTTCAGCTTCCACCCCGTGAAGCACGTGACCACCGGCGAAGGGGGCATGGTGGTCACGGACGACCCGGACCTGGCCGCGACCATGCGCCGCCTGCGCAACCACGGCATGGACCTGGACCAGGCGGCGCGCAACGCCCGCCAGGCCTGGCGCTACGACGTGGCCGAGCTGGGCTGGAACTACCGGCTCTCGGACATCGCCTGTGCCCTGGGCGCCAGCCAGATGACCAAGCTGGAAGGCTTCCTGGAGCAGCGGCTGCAACTGGCCGACCGCTACGACGCCAAGCTGCGCCCCCACATGACGCGGCTCGGCCTGCGCCCCCTGAGCACGCGGCCCGGTCTGCGCCACGCCCGGCACCTCTACGTGGTGCGCATCGCCCAGGGCCGCCGGGACGCGGTGTTCGCCCGGATGCGCGAGGCGGGCATCGGCGTGAACGTGCACTACTGGCCGGTGCATCTGCACAGCCTGTTCCGGCGGCGTCTGGGCACCGGCGAGGGGCTGTGCCCCCAGGCGGAAGCGGCGGCCCAGGAGATCCTGAGCCTGCCCCTGCACCCCGGCCTCGACACCGCGCAGCAGGATTTCGTGCTGGAAACCCTGGAACAATCCTTGCAAAGTTGAGGTGAAGCCCTGCAGCGGCAAGAACTGCCCCGCAGGGGAGCGGAGCCCACCCGAGCCGGATGTCCCGGTGCGGTGCCCAGTGCGGTGCTTGGTCCGGGTCCGGTCCTTGCGACGCCGCCCGTGCTCCGCTTGCAGCCTCGAACCAGTCCGGAGGGAATCCAGCCCATGCACAACTGTCCCAAACGCGTAGCGATCATCGGCGATTCCCTGGGCATGGAGCGCACCGGCGCGCTGGGGGACGTCCCGGCTGCCGTGACCTGGCCGGTCCAGCTGCGGCGTTTTCTGCAGAAAAAGACCACCGGCGAGGTGGACGTCAGTGTCCTGTGCACCCGGGCGCGGACCATGGACACCGTGCCCGCCGCCGTGGCGCAGGCCGCGGCCCTGGGCGCCGAGGCCCTCGTCGTGCAGGTGGGGATCGTGGATTGTTTTCCCCGGGTCTCTTCCCTGGCGGACAAGGAGCACATCAACGCGCTGCGCCCCTTGTTACGGGAAATCGTCTGGCAGCGGCTCAAGGACGACCGCAAGGCCATTCTGCAGTCCGGACGCGGCTGCGTCTACACGGATCTGGCCACCTACGCGGAGCAGGCACTCTACGCCGCCTTGCTGGCCCGGGACTACGGCCTGCCGCTGCTGTTCGTCTCCAGCGTCGCTCATGCCGAGCTCGAGGGCAATTCTCCCGGCCTGCTCGAAAACCTCGCCCAATACAACGCGGCCCTGCAAGACGTCTGCAGCCGCGTGGAGAGCGCCCAGTACATCGACATCGACGAATTTTCCCAGTCCAAGACGCTGCTGCACGACGACCTCTACCACCTGAGCCCGGAAGGCAACACCCGGCTCGCCCTGCTGCTGCGCGACCGGCTTGCGCCCCCCGCGGTGTTGCCCTCTGCCGGACTGGCCGAGGGGCGGCATACCCGCACGCTCTGCGCCGCGCGCAACACGGTGCTGCAGGTGCTGGGCGAAACCCTGGCCGCCGCCGGACACCCCGCCCGCGCCGCGGCCCTGGAGGCCCAGGTGGCCAAGAGCCCCCTGCCCTTTGGCAGGCGTGCCACCTGCCAGACCCCCACCCAGGCCTTCATCGAGATCACCAACCAGTGCAACCTGAACTGCATGATGTGCAACACCCAGATGTCCAAGCGGGCGCGGGGGTTCATGTCCCCGGAGGTCTTCGAGTACGTGGTGGTCTGTTTGCAGCAGCTGGGCATCAACAGGGCGGCCCTGCACACCGTGGGCGAGACCCTGCTCCATCCCCAGCTCGGCGACCTGCTGCTCATTGCCCGCAGGCGGGGGTTCGACGTCTTCTTCAGCACCAACGGGCAGCTCACCGCACGCCTGAAACGTATTCTCCCCCTGCAGTCCCGGCTCTTCAACGGCATCCGCTTCTCCATCGACGCGGCCCGACCGGAGACCTACGCCCTCATCCGCAGGGGCGGGAGCCT
Source organism: uncultured Desulfovibrionaceae bacterium (assembly GCA_964575775.1). GTDB lineage: Bacteria > Desulfobacterota > Desulfovibrionia > Desulfovibrionales > Desulfovibrionaceae > CAZFCK01. Next base: position 1,550 of record CAZNSV010000167.1, on the reverse strand, counting down.
CGACAAGGTCCTGGCCTCCTTCCAGGCCATCAAGGAGCACAACCAGACCAACGGCAGCCATTTCGGACTGTGGACCAACTACATTCTCTCGCAGACCAACAAGGACGAGGTGGACCTGTTCCTGGAGCTCGCGGGGCAGTATACGGCCGTGGACAACATGAAGTTCAACTTTCCCAATTCCCTGAGCCCGGACCCCTCGTTCCTCAAGGAAATCTTCCCGTTCCACGACCTGATCTACCCCACGCCCAAAACCTGCCTCATGCCGTTCAACACCGTGGCCATCGCCTTTGACGGCAAGGTCTCGCTCTGCTGCAGGGACTATGACGGCGACCTGGAGATCGGCTCGTTCCTGAAGGAAAACCCCCTGGCCCTGTGGCACAACCAACGCGCCGAGGCCATCCGCAAGGGGCTGCTGGGCACGGCGGAGCTGCCCAAGCTCTGCGCCCAGTGCGACAGCGTGTTCGGCAACGACCTCTGCAACGCCTTCATCGGGGGCGCGCACCTCCTGAAACGGCAGGACATCGGCAACCGCCTCTGGAGTATCCTCGGGGCCCTGGACAGCACCCCGGACGATCTCGAACAGATGCGCAAGGCCACCCGTGAGGCACTGCAGTGAGCCAAACCGCGAATTCAGGACACCGGACCGCCAGGCCCACGGCGCATCCCTGGTTCGTGGCCGAGGTCTCCAGCAACCACAGCCGGGAGTTGGAGCGCTGTCTGCGCTTTGTGGACGCGGCCGCGGACTGTGGCTGCGACGCCGTGAAGTTCCAGTACTTTCGCATCGAAGAACTGTTCGCCCCCGAAGTGCTGGAGCACAGCCCCGAGCACCGGGCGCGCAAGGCCTGGGAGCTGCCCCGGGAGTTTCTGGCGCCCATTGCCGCGCGCTGTCGCGAGCAGGGGCTGCAGTTCGGTTGCACCCCCTTCTTTCTGGCCGGGGTGGGACATTTGGCCGAACATGTAGACTTTTTCAAGATCGCCTCGTACGAATTGCTGTGGCACGACCTGCTGCGGGCCTGTGCCGCCACGGGCAAGCCCGTGGTGCTCTCCACGGGGCTGGCGGACATGGCGGAGATCGGAGCGGCCCTGGCCGCGCTGCAGGCCGGAGGGTGCATCCGCCCCACGCTGTTGCACTGCGTCTCGGGCTATCCCACGCCGCCGGAGCAGGCCAACCTGGCGGCTCTGGAGACCCTGCGCCAGGCCTTTGGCGTGCCGGTGGGCTGGTCGGATCACACCGCCAGCCCGGCCGTGCTCTACCGGGCCGTGCACCGCTGGGGCGCGGTGATGATCGAGTTGCACCTGGACCTGGACGGCCAGGGCGCCGAATTCGCCGCCGGGCACTGCTGGCTGCCCGGCCCCCTGGCCGAGGTCATCGCCACCATCCGGCAGGGCTGCGAGGCCGACGGCGACGGGGTGAAGCGCTGCATGCCCGAGGAAGCTGCGGATCGGTACTGGCGGGCGGACCCGGCGGACGGACTGCGCCCCTTGCGTGGAACGCGCCGGAACTGTAGGAAAAACGCAAAGGAAGGCCAAGGAACCGCATGACCGCCCTG
>CAZNSV010000166.1:1804-6866 GCA_964575775.1 uncultured Desulfovibrionaceae bacterium | reverse complement strand
TAGGCGCTGCGCGCCTCGGCCGCGCCCGCGGCGTCCAGACGCTCCTTGTCCTGGTCGATGACCCGCTTGACGAACTGGCGCTCACGGCGGCGGTAGAACCAACGCTTGAGAAACAGCCCCAGGAGGATGCAGCCGAAGAGCCCCGCCAGGAGCACCAGGGCCATCCACCAGGGCCAGCCCTCCCGGTGGGCCAGCCAGAAGGCGCCCACGGCGGCTCCCGCCAACAGCAACAGCACCAGGAAGATCTTGGCGGCGGCAAGGAGCATGTGTTTCATGGGCGTACCGGGCTACTGCAAGTTGCCGAAAAATTCCAGCAGTTTGATGTTCAGGCTGTTCCTGTAGAAGAAGTACAGCTCCACGCTGATCACGGCGCCCACCAGGGGGATGAGGAACGAGAACCAGTCGAAGGGGCGGAAGCGCATGCTGCGGCTGGTGACCTTCTGCCCCCCAAGATATCCCTGGGGAAAAAGCTTGAGTCCGGCCAGGTCGTGGGCCGTGGCCATGTCGCCCAGCAGCAGCTCCAGGTTGCGGCTCTTGATCTCGGCCAGCACGGGCTGGTCGTCCGGGTGGAAATAGCGGCCGTGAAAGCCCAGGGCCAGACAGAGGGCATAGACCTCGCGTACGGGCTTGTGGTTTGCGCCCAGGGCCTCCAGCCGCTCGAAGAACTCCACCCCGGCGTTGTTGGTGTTGTAGAAGTCGCGCTGCAACTGGAGCTTCTTCCACTCCGGCGCGCCGGACCAGGCGGAGGTCAGGATGGCCTCGTCGATCCAGGCGCAGACCGCGAAGTGGCTCTCCGCGATGTCTTCGGCCCGGAACCCGCGTCCCCTGGCACAAACCCCGGCCTTGTCCAGCAGCCCCAGGATGTCTTCCCGGGCCCGCTCATAGGAGGGCTTGCCGGACTGGAAGGCGCCGGGCCCCTCGGGTCCGGGCCCGAATCCGGGCTTGTCCGGCAGGCCCACCGGCCGCTGCGCCACCGGAGGCGGTGCCGCCGGGGGCTCGTCCCCCGCACGCACCAAAAACAGCGTGTAGGTGCAGGCATCCATGAAGCAGTCGATGAGTCGCATGCCGCCTCAGCTCCTCAGCACCACGAGTTCGGCGCTCATGTCCTTGGGCGCGGTGTCCCAGTACAGGGAGACGTGCCCCGTGGCCTCCACGTCGCGCCACTGGGCGCTGTCCTTGTCGATGCGGAAATACTGGGCATTGGCCGTGCGCGGCAGTCCGGCCGGGGCCTCGGGCGTGTACTCCAGGGGGATGCCCGGCACGGCCCGGGCGATGAGCGTGGTCAGGTTCTTGGCCGCCGAGAGTTTCACCACGTGCTGCATGGACTCCAGCAGCCGCTGGGTGTCCAGGGAGGAGCGCAGGACCAGCCAGTAGTTGTTGCCGGGGGCGAAGAAGGATTCCGGTAGCTCCGCGGAATAGTATTCGCCATCGTACTCCAGACGGATGAGGAATTCCGGCCCCATCATGATGCCTTCCAGCAGCGTGTTCACCAGATTGCGGGCCGTGGAGAAACAGAGCCAGAGGTTCTCGTGGTCATAGGGGGGCAGGGTCTGGACACCGCCGCGGTTCTCCCCGAAGGCGTTGACGCTCTCCGAGAAGGTGGACAGCTCGCCGATGAGTTGCCGGGCCGCGCCATAGGCCACCCAGGGGTGGATGTGCCCCTGCTCGGTGAGATGTTGGAACACCGGCACGTAACGGTTCAGGGAGCGCAGGGCCAACAGGAAGATCAGGTAGCGGATCTCCAGGTCCATGCCCTGGATGTCGCGGGGGCTCTTGTAGGCCTCCAACTGGCGGCACCGCGAGCCGATGAGGTCGCGGATGTCCTTGACCAGGGCAAAGAGCCGTGGCGCGCTACGGATGCTCAGGCTGGGCGGGATGAAGCCCCGGGAGAGCTTGATGGTCTCGCCCTCGCGCTCCAACTGGGCCAGGGGCATGAGCTGGTAGTTCTCCAGCTCCTTGATCTCGGTTTCCCAGAAGATACGCAGCACGTAGCGCATGCGCCGCACCTGGGCCGGAGGACCGTCCCCCAGAAAGTCCAGACACTCCTCCGGGGTCTCGGAGGACGTGAAGCGGGTCACCACGGCGCCCGCGTCCTTGTAGTCCACCACGGAGGTCACGTTGCGGCCCGTGGGGTCCACCTTGTACAGCCCCAGATAGATGGAGAAGGGCTTTTCGCTCACCACCCAGGCATCGTCGAAGGAGCGGGACTGGAGCACGCTGTTGCCCGGAAAGACCGCGTAGGTGCCGTCCGGAAAGAGAAATTCGCCTTGCTGGACCTCGAAGAGCTTGTTGCCGAAGCCCGGCTCGTTGATGCTGCAATTGCCCACGCCCCAGAAGCACTGCTGCCCGTAGAGGCGCTGCGGTTCTTGCTGGAAGCGGGCAAAGGCCTCGGAAAGCTGGAAGTGTTGCGGCTGGAGGAACAGCCCCTGGTGCCAGAAAAGGGGGGATTGCGGATGCACGCCTATTCGCTCCCGATTTCCTGGATGCCCACCGGCCCCAGGAAGAGGTTGACCAGCAGTTTGCCCGGCTTGCGCACGATGTCCTTGGTGAAGATGCCTTCGTCGCGGGTGATCACGGGAATCTGGAACAGGCGCGTGGAGCGCTGGGGGTTGAGATCGTAATAGCCCGCGGCCACGGCAACGTACGCCGCTTTTTCCGCCCGGTCCAGGGGCAGGACGCGGTCTTCGCCCGGTTGCACGATGAGGCGCTGGTAGAACACGGCAGTGGCGTCGAAATCCTTGCAGTCCAGGAGCTTGAGCAGCCCTTCGCGCGTCTTGGCCAGGTTCAGGAAGCCGTTGGGGTCCGAGAGCTGGTAGAGGCAGAGCACCACGGTGTGCCCCTGCTCGTCGTAGATGTTGAGCTGCGGGTCGGCGTGGTAGCGCAGCTCCAGGGAACCGGGGGCGTACTTCCACTGTGGCTGGGTGCGCAAGGGGTCAGGGGGCGTGCCTCCGCCGCATTGCCAGAGGGACAGGCACAGCAACAGACAACACGCGGTCCGCCACAGACGCGCTGCGCAGAACCGCAAGGTCCCGGTCCGACGAAGGGTGCTGTGCTGCATGGAGTGATCCCCCGGCTGTCTGTGCGCTGTGCCCGCTGGCAGGAGAAGCGGCGCCAGGCTACGGCGCGCTTTCCCGAAAGCACTGCCACGAAGGGGAGAAAAGTCAAGACTTTTTTAAGAGAAGCTGGCCTGCCTTGGCTGCCCCAGTTGGATATGAAGGGGCGCCCAGCGGCGAGGGCAGGGTGAAAACAGGAATGGGCCGGGGTTGTGGCGACCCCGGCCCGGTAGGAGTGCCCCCCTGGCGCGGCCGGAGCCGTTTGAGCCAGATATCCGGAAAACCGGGGGGAGGGGTGGTTCTCCGGCGTCAAGGGGCGTCGCGACTGCAAGCGGAACAGGACCTGGGCGAGTCTTGTTCCGTGGTGCACACTAGATCATCATCGGGTCCGATGTGCAAATCTGTCAGACATCGCTGACAATGCACAGGGGCGCATCATTCGGCAAAACCCAGACTCAGGGCATGCCGCATGAGTTGTGCGTTGTTCTCCAGGTCGAACTTGCGCATGATCCTGGACTTGTAGGTACTCACGGTCTTGGGACTGACCTGCAGCTCGTCGGCGATGTCCGTGAGCTTCAGCCCCTTGGCCATGAGCCGCAGGACGTGGAGTTCGCGCTGGGACAGGGGCGGCTGCCGGTTGCTGCCGTAGGACGGGGCCGGGCTGCAATTGAGCCCCGTCATCTGAGCGGCCCCGATGTAGACCCCGCCGTCGAGCACGGCGTTGATGGCGTTGACCAACTCCCCCGGGGCAGAGGCCTTGCAGAGGTAGCCGTTGGCGCCCGCCTGCAGGGCGCGGGAGGCATAGGCCTCCTCGGGATGCATGGAGAGCACCAGCACCGGCTGGGCGGGTTTGATGGCGCGGATGCGCTGCAAGAGCGCCAGACCGCTTTCGTCGGGCAGGGAAAGGTCCAGGATGATGATGTCGTAGTAGCGGTTCTCGATGAGGTTCAGGGCCTCATGCGCCGAGGCAGCCTCCTCGAATTCGGCCTCGGGTTCCGCCACGGAAACGATATCCCGAATCCCGGTGCGGACTACGGCATGGTCGTCGACAAGCAGCAGAATCATTTTGCACCCCCATGCTATACCAGCTAACCCGGCAGCACATTCGAATACAAGCTTGTCAGGCAAACCCTACAGGCTTCAGGAGGCCTGGGGCACGCTTTCCGCATGGGGGCGGTCTTCCTGCCGACGCATGGGCAAGACGCCCTGGACCGTGGTGCCCTGGCCAGGGGCGCTCAGGATGTGCAACTCCCCGCCCAGGTTGCGCATCCGCTCCCGCATGCCCATGATGCCCAGGGACTCCGGGGCCTCCATGGCCTCCGCGTCCATGCCGCGACCGTTGTCCGTCACCTGGATGCGCAGAAAGTCATCGCCGCGCTGCAGTTTCACCGTGATGGCCGTGGCTGCGGCGTGTCGCCCCACATTGGTCAGGGCTTCCTGCACCAGGCGGTAGACCGAATTGGCCAGGCCCGGCTCCAGGTGCAGGTCCGGCGGCTCGGCCTGCAGGCTGATCTCCAGGCCGCCGCTGTTCTGCAACTCCTCGATGCGCCAGGCAATGGCCGGGAGCAGGCCCAGGTCGTCCAGGAGCATGGGGCGCAGTTCCTGGCAGATGCGCTGCACGGTGGCGATCATCTGCTCCAGGTTCCGCCGCAGGTCAGCGAGACGCTGCGTCACTTCGGGCTCCAACGAGTTGATCCGGCTGCCCAGCACGGCCAGCCCCATGTTCAGGGCCGTGAGGTTCTGCCCCAATTCGTCGTGGATCTCCCGGGCGATGCGGATGCGCTCCTCTTCCACGAGCTTGTCCTGCCGGGCGCTCAGGCGGCGCAGACGGGCTTCGGCCAGGCGCAGTTCCCGGGTGCGTTCTTCCACGCGCCGCTCCAGCAGGTGGTGCGACTCGGCCAGGGCCAGCTCGGCCTGCTTGCGGCTGGTGATGTCCTTGATCACGCCCACCACGCGGCTGGGGCGACCGTCGGACAGGCGGTCCACCACCCGGGCCAGGTTGTGGATGT
>CAZNSV010000166.1:0-1700 GCA_964575775.1 uncultured Desulfovibrionaceae bacterium | reverse complement strand
ATGTAGCGCCACTGCCCCTCGGGTGAGCGGGCGCGGAAAATGAGCTCATAGCCGGGCACCTGTCCTGCCTCGATGGCGGCGAACTGCTCCAGGCAGCCGGGCAGGTCCTCGGGGTGGAAGCGTTGCAACCAGGTGTCGTCGAGCTTGTGCAGCCGGTCCAGCTCCTCTTTGGGAAAGCCGGCCAGTTCGGCAAAGTCGGCGTCGTAGATAAACCGCCCCTCCACAGGGCGAGCCTCGAAGGCCGCGGCGCCGCTGATCTTCAGGGCCAGGGCCAGACGCTCGCGCTCCAGGCGCAGCTCTTCCTGGGCCTTGCGCCGCTGGGCGAGCTCGCGCTGCAGCAGGGAGTTGGTCTCCATGAGCTGGCGGGTGCGGTGCTGGACCAGCTCTTCCAGCTGGCGGCGGTAGCGCTGGTTCTCCTGCTCCAGCTGCTGCTTGCCCTGCAGCAGGGTCCGGCGCTCCAGGGCCTGGCGCACGGTGCGCAGCAGCTCCGTCCGTTTCACGGGCTTGAGCAGGTACTCGAAGGCGCCTTCGCGCAGGGCCTGGGTGGCGGTGTCCACGGCCGGACGCCCCGTGACCAGGATCACCGGGCAGAGGGGGTCGCCGTTGCGTACCTCGCGGAGCAGGTTCACACCAGGAGCGTCGGGCAGCACGATATCCGAGACCACCAGGTCGAAGCGCTGCTCTTGCAGCAGCTGGGCGGCCTCCTGCACGCTGCCGGCGGTGTGGACCGTGTACCCCTCCTGCTGCAGAAAGATGGCGAAGGTGGTGCGGATGCTTTCTTCGTCATCCACCACAAGGATGGTCTGCACTCTGCGCTCCATGGGCGCCCTCAAGCGGGTGGCCACGCCGTGGCGGTAGTGCTCATGGCAGGAACCGGGCCTCTGCCGGTCTGGAGGAGTCGAAGGCCAGGAACAGCACCGGCAGGCCCAGGATGGTGCACAAGAGCCCCCAGAGGACCATGTTCTTGCCCAGACGTTCGGCGATGCGCCCCCAGATCAGAAATGTGAATACGATGTTCACCAGCGGGACGAAGAGGAACAGGGTGTACCAGCCCGAGTACCCGGCGCAGCGGCAGAGCAGCACGACCTGATAGATGGGGATGCAGTAGCCCAGGAAGGAGCCGATGCCGAATTTGCGCCCCACCCGGTACAGGACGTAGGAGATGAACAGGTAGAACACCAGGCCCAGCAGCAGGGGCAGGCCCAGGGCCATGAGCAACTGCAGCGGCGAGAGGGCAGGCATCTGCCCGGGAAAGTCCCCCTGGCCGGTAAACATCTCCGGCGCACCGGCTTCCATTTTCAGGAACATCTCCAGCATTTCCGGGGAGAGTACCAAGTCCGACGGCAGCTGCGCCAGCCATTCGAGCAGCTCCGGAGTGACGGGAGTGCCCGGGGGCAGTTGCTGCAGGTTCTCCAGCATGCCGGGCGTGACCACCAACCCCGGGGGGAGGTTCTGCTGCAACTGAGCCTGCAAGGCTGGGCTCAGGGCAGGTACGGAACCGCTGCGCAGGGGCGCGGAGCCCTCATCCCGCGGCGTCTGACTGTCGGGCGAGGCCAGACCGGGGCTTGTCTCGGCGGGCGTCTGGGGCGCGGCAACAGCGGGGGCGGAGCCAGATTCCTCGGCCTGGGGTGCGTCGGTCGAGTCCGCCGCTGGCTGCTCGGCTTGCGTGGCGGGCTGCTCCGCCTGCTCCTGGGCCAGAC
>CAZNSV010000165.1:0-6883 GCA_964575775.1 uncultured Desulfovibrionaceae bacterium | reverse complement strand
GAACTTGCGCGAGGCCAGAAAGCCGACAGTGCCCAGCAGCACCATGGCGCCCAGGCAGATGTAGAGAATGGAGCGGAACACGGCGTTCTGGGCGTTGAAGATCATGGACATGTCCTTGCCCAGGAACAGCATGCCCACGGGCTTGCCGCTTGCGTCGAAAAATGGCCAGTACACGGACATGTAGGGGCGGCCAAAGAGGGCGATCTCGAGGATGTGGTCCTGCCCCCGCCCGAGTACGGCGTCCAGTACCGCGGGGTTGTCCATGGTGGTGCCCACCACGCGCTTTCCGTCGCGCTCGATGGTGGTGGACTCGCGGACGTTGCCGTAGAAAATGGTGGCTTCCACGTTGAGCAGCTTCTTGACCGCATCCACGAAGGCGTCTTGGTACGAGACGTTCATGCCCACGATGACCGTGCCGATGATGCGCCCCTCCTGCCGCACCGGGGCCGAGGCCCGCAGCGAGACCTTGACCACCTTGCCCGGCTCGAACAGGGCGCAGCCCTGCCCGGCCAGGGCCAGCTTGACGCATTGCTGCTCGGCGATGCTGTCGCCGTGGGTGTCGTCGTGCCCCCGCGCCAGAACGTTGCCCTGGGCATCGGTGTACACGATGAAGTCGGTCTGCCCGGTGCCCATGAGGTCCTTGCCCAGTTGCTGCAACAGGGCGAAATCTTCGGTGGCCACGCCCTTGATCACATTGGGGCGCACGGCCTGGGCCGCGGCCAGGGATTTATACTGCTTCTGCAAGAGTTCCACCCGCTCCTGCACGATGTTGCGCTCGGTGCGCAGGGCGTCCATGAAGACCTGCTCGATACCGTTGCCCACGGAATAGTAGGAGACCAGCAGAGCCGATATCCCCGAGACCATGACCGACGCCACCACCAGAAAGACCAGCTTGAATGAAATCGTGATGCGCATATGTTCTCCCCCTCGCTTGGATTGGCGCTGCCCTGTGATGCGAATGGCCCGCCCCTGTCCCGGGGGAAGCGGGCGACAGCTGGTGAATTTTTTAACAAAATAACGGAGGACTGTCAAATGTGTCACAAAGTTGTAAGAGATGAAGCCGATTGACAACAATTTTGTAGCGCTTTTTGGGCTGAAGAAAGCGGAGCAGCTTCTCGACAAGATTACCTATTGAGTATCGTAAAGCACATTACATCCCTGTCGCTGCAGGGCGTATCCCGCGGGGGGCGCTACGCAACTCCGCCCCTTGCTCGGGGGGGGCCAGGCGTAGCGCAGGCCCCGCGACGGCCTTGGGAGGAGGTCCGGCTCAGGAATCGGGAGTCAGGATGCAGCGCTCAACTTCGCGCAGATAGCCGGCCACGGCGGCGGCGGAGCCCCGGGTCTCCAGGTTCAGCCGCAGCAGCGGTTCGGTATTGGAGCCCCGGATGTTCAGGCGCCAGTCCGCGAACTCCAGGCCCAGCCCGTCGGTGCGGTCGATGCGCGGCGCCTGGGGGGCGAAGTGCCGCTCCACCCGCTCCAGCACGGCCTTGACGTCCGCCACCCGGTAGTTGCTCTCGCCGCTGCACGGGTAGGCTGCCATGCGGGCGTCCACCAGCTCGGCCAGGGGCTTGCCGGTCCTGGAGAGCAGTTCCGCCACCAGCAGCCAGGGGATCATGCCGCTGTCGCAGTAGCCGAAGTCCCGGAAGAAGTGGTGGGCGCTCATCTCGCCCCCGTAGAGCGCATCCTCGCGGCGCATGGTCTCTTTCATGAAGGCGTGGCCGGACTTGCTCTGCACGGGGATGCCCCCGGCCTGCAGGGTCATTTCCCGGGTGTTCCAGGTCAGGCGCGGGTCGTGGACGATCTTCTCGCCCGGGTGCCTGGCCAGGAAGGCCGCGGCCAACAGCCCCACCATGTAGTAGCCCTCGATGAAGCGCCCGGCGGCGTCGAAGAAGAAGCAGCGGTCGAAATCGCCGTCCCAGGCCAGGCCCAGGTCGGCCTGGTGCTCGCGCACGGCCCGGGCCGTGACCTCGCGGTTCTCGGGCAGCAGGGGGTTGGGGATGCCGTTGGGGAACTCGCCGTCCGGGGCTTCATGCAGGAATACGAAGCGCAAGGGCAGATGCTCCTCCAACAGGCGCAGCACCGGACCGGCGCAACCGTTGCCGGGGTTGGCCACGATCTTCAAGGGGGCGAGGCCCTTGACGTCCACGCAGGCCAGCAAGCGCTGGATGTAGGCGCTCTTGTCCGGGTCCTGGCGCAGGGCGCCCTGTTGCGTCGCGGAGTGCAGCGCGCCCTTGCGGATGGCTTCGCGGATCAGGGGCAGTTCCGAGTCGCCGCTCACGGGCTCGGCCCCGGCCTTGACCAGCTTCATGCCGTTGTAGCCCTTGGGGTTGTGGCTGGCCGTGACCATGACCCCGCCCTGCAGCCCCCGATGGAAGGTCTGGAAGTAGACCTCCTCGGTGCCGCAGAGGCCGATGTCCAGCACGTCGGCCCCGGCGGCGGTGAGCCCCCGGCAGAGGGCCGCGGAGAGCTGTGGGCTGTCCAGGCGGATGTCGCGCCCCACCACCACCGAGCGCACGCCCACCACGGAAACGAAGGCCTGGCCGATGCGCAGGGCCAGTTCCTCGTTGAGCTGGTCCGGGGTCTTGCCGCGAATGTCGTAGGCCTTGAAGCAGGAAAGATCGTACGTGGCGGTCATGCGGCCTCCCGGCGCCCGCGCCCTGCGGCGGAAGGGGCGATTGTTCTGTTGTTCATGGCTGGTTACACAACTACGTGCTAAGGGGCTTCGGCTCCAGTGTCAAACGTGGCCTGGCGCGGCTTGGCGCGTCTGGGACCGGCCCCGCGCGATGTATGCAACCTGCCGTCCGGCCATTGACCCGCGCCCCCGCAAGGAGCATACTGGACCCATGCAGGACAACACGCTGATTATGGTGGGCACGGTACATTCCCCGCTGCAGGACAAGGCCACGGCGCCCAAGTGCGAGCACGAAGGGGGCGTGGAGGCCCTGGTACGCATCAAGGCACCCTATGCCGAGGCCCTGGAGACCCTGCAGCCCGGGCAGGAGGTCTGGCTCTTCACCTGGCTGCACCTGGCCGACCGCACGGCCCTCAAGGTCCACCCCCGCGCCGACCTGACCCGCCCCAAAAGGGGCGTCTTCAACACCCGCTCCCCGGACCGACCCAACCCCATCGGGCTGCACAAGGTGCGCATCCTGGCCCTGGAGCCGGGTCCCACCCTGCGTGTGGCGCCCCTGGAGGCCCTGGACGGCACCCCGGTCATCGACATCAAGCCCGTGATCTGACGTGCCCGCACCGTTATTCTCCTCTCTGCGCGGCGGAGGCCCCTGGTGAGCCCTCGCGGCGGTCTGCACGGCGTGCTGCTGCACGTGGATCTCGCCACGGGGCAGAGCGCCCTCCTGGAACCCTCGGCCGAGGACTACGCCCTGTACCTCGGGGGCAAAGGGCTCGGGGGGCGTCTGCTGCGCGAACACAGCCACCGTAGCTGGGGCGATCCGGACCTGCCCCTGATCCTCTGCGCCGGGCCTTTGACCGGGACCATCGCCCCCACTTCTGGACGGGCCACGCTCCTCTGCCGCTCGCCGCAGACCGGGGGCCTGGGCGACGCCAACGTGGGGGGGCGGCTGGGCACGGAGCTCAAACGCGCCGGGCTGGACGGCGTGGTCATCACCGGCCGGGCCCCGCGCCCCACCGGGGTCTGCATCACGGACCGCAGCGCGCGTCTGGAGGATGCCTCGGCCTTCACCGGTCAGACCACGGGGCGCATCTGCGCCGCCCTGCAGGGCCACGGCGCCGTGCTCTGCACCGGACCGGCGGCCGAGCACGGGGTGCGCTTCGCCTCCCTCTGCGTGGACCGCCACCACGCCGCCGGGCGCACCGGGTTGGGGCTGGTGGCCGCGTCCCGCAACCTCAAGTTCCTGACCATCCAGGGCACGGGGCGGGTGCCGGTGGCCGATCCCCAGGGGCTCAAGGCCGCGCGCGAGGACATCCTGCGCCTCACGGCCGCCTCGCCGGTGCTCATGGGGCAGAACGGCTTCACCTGCTATGGCACGGGCGCGCTCTTCGACCTCATGCACAGCCGCCGCATGATGCCCACCCACAACTTTCGCCGCACCCGCTTCGACGCCGCACCAGAGCTCAATGCCGTGGCCCTGCGGCGGCGCTACGCCCCCAGAAAGGGGGGCTGCAAGGGCTGCCACATCCTCTGCAAGAAGTACACGGCCGAGGGCCTGCCCCTGCCGGAGTTCGAGACCCTCTCGCACTTCAGCGCGCTCATCGGCAACCCGGACCTGGACCTGGTGGTGCGGGCCAACCTGCTCTGCAACGAGCTGGGGCTGGACACCATCTCCGCGGCCTCGACCCTGGCCTGCCACGCCGAGTTGCGAGGGCGCGACCTGGCTCCGGACGAGGTGCTGCCCCTGCTGGAAGACATGGGCTGGGGGCGCGGGCTCGGGCGCGAACTGGGGCGAGGCTCCCTGGCCCATGCCACGGCCCAGGGGCGGCCGGAGCTGTCCATGAGCGTCAAGGGGCTGGAGCTTCCGGCCTACGACCCGCGCGGCGCCTACGGCATGGCCCTGGCCTACGCCTTTTCCACACGCGGGGGCTGTCATCTGCGGGCCTACCCCATCAGCCACGAGATCCTGCGCAAGCCCGTGGCCACGGACCGCTTCACCCTGGCGGGCAAGGCCAGGATCATCAAGATTTCCGAAGACATGAACGCGGTGGTGGACTCCCTGACCGCCTGCAAGTTCGTGTTTTTCGCCGCCGGACTGGAGGAATACGCCCGGGCCCTGTGCGCCGTCACCGGCGAGGAGCGCACCGGCCAGGACCTGCTGCGCCTGGGCGAGCGCATGGACTACCAGGAGCGCCTGCTCAACGCCTGCTGGGGGTTCGACGCCCGCCAGGACGACCTGCCCCCGCGATTTTTCACCGAGAGTGGCAGCGGGGGCGAGGGCCTGGAGATACCGCCCCTGGACCGAGACGAGTTCCTGGCCGCGCGGCAACGCTACTACCGCATCCGAGGACTGGACAGCGCCGGGCGCCCCTTGCCGGAACGGGCGGAGGCTCTGGGGCTGCCCTGGCCTCCCGGATTGGCCAGACCCGGGGAGGAGGGGTAGGCCGTGCGCCCCTTGCTGGATAAATACGCCGCCAAGCTGGAGGTCGCCGGGCTCGCGCTCCCGGGCGGGGCCCTGCTGGCCGGGCTGGACGACGAGCTCTGCTGGAACCGCGACGGCGCCGGGCTGCAGGATCCGCGCATCCCGGTGCTGGTCGGGCTGTTCCAGGAACTGGCCGTCAATTCCCTGGTCTGCACCGCACCGCCGGAGCCCCATGCCGGGATCATCCGCTACCTGGCGCGCCAGGCCCTGGAGAGGGGCGAGGCCTGCATCAAACCCCAGGACTGCGAGACGCGGACCTTTCTGCACGACCTGCCGGTGCTGGAACGGCTGGAACTCCCGGCCCTGCTGCAGGGGCTCTCCCGGCGCAAGGGGGTCATCGTGCTGCGAGGCGGGACAGGGGCGGAAAGCGGCCCCTTGCTCGTGGCCCTGGGCCAGGTCAGCCCGGAACAGGGCTTCGTGAGCGTCAGCTCCCTGGCCTTTGCCTGCTTTGTGAAGTTTTTTGCCGATGCCCAGGCTCTGGCCCTTGCCCGGGCCCGGCAAGGAGGGGCGGACCCGGACCTGGTTCAGGCCCTGCGCAACGCGGTGGCACATTTGCACCCCGTGGCGCCCCTCGCGCTGGAGGCCGACCCCGGCCTGCTGCGGGGGCCGTTCCCGGACCCGGAGACCGTGCACCGGGCGCTCTGCGAGGCCGGGCGGGCCGTGGTGCGGCACCGGCTGGTGGATTCCTTTTTCGGCAACATCTCCTGCCTGCATGCGGGAGTGCTCTACATCAGCCAGACCGGCAGCTCCCTGGACGAGTTGGAGGGGCACGTCGACCCCTGCCCCCTGGACGGCAGCTCCACCGCCGCGCTCACGGCCTCCAGCGAGCTGACGGCGCACCTGGACGCCCTGGCCCGCACCAGGGGGCGCACCCTGCTCCACGGCCACCCGCCTTTCTGCGTGGTGCAGTCCCTGGATTGCGCGCTGGAGCACTGCCCAGGCAAGGGGCGCTGCCACCTGGAGTGCAGCCGGGAGCGCGACGTGCACGGGGTGCCCATCGTGCCCGGCGAGGTGGGGAGCGGGCCCCACGGGCTCTGCCACACCCTGCCCCCAGCCCTGGAGCGGCATGGAACCGCCATCGTGCACGGCCACGGGCTCTTTGCCGTGGGGCACGAGGACTTCAACGCCCCCTTTGCCGAACTGCTGCGCGTGGAGCGGCTCTGCCGGGAAAGTTGCCTGGAGCGCCTGCGCGGGGCCTGGCCAGAGGCGTTCGCTCCCGCAACCTTTGGACAAGCGGGAGCAGGAACCTTATAGTCACTGTACAGGATCGAATCTGCACTGCTTGCGGCCTGGTCCGTGGGCGGCGCCTCAGTGTGAACTTAACCGATAAGGAGGGAACCTCCATGAAAACCAACGCGAGAATCCTCGGCCCGACCCTGTTGCTGCTGGCCTTGTTGGCCCTGGTCTGGAGCTGCCAGCCCGTGCAGCCGCTGCCGCAGCCGCGTCTGGCGCCGGACCCCGGTTCCACGGCCGGAGGCATCGTCACCCCGCAGTGGGACGTGGCGGCCATCGGGTACCAGAATCCGGGGCAGGGGCTGGACTACGCCCGGGCCGGACTGGCGCCGGTGTTCCTGGTCTTCAAGAACAAGAGCACGGAAACGCCCCAGGTGTTGCTCTCCGAGGTACGCGGTTTGGGCGCCGGGGGGCAGTATCTGGTCTACTCCATCGACGAGGCGGCACGGCTGGTGCTGGCCTCCGAGGAGTTCAACAACACGGCGCAGAACATGCTGCGCTCCGGCGCGGCGGGCGCGGCCACGGGCGCGGGCCTGGGC
>CAZNSV010000164.1:0-6953 GCA_964575775.1 uncultured Desulfovibrionaceae bacterium | reverse complement strand
CAGGTATGGCGTACCTGGCTCTTTTTACTATCTTCACACTGCCTACTACTGGGGCCAATGGTCCGCCAACCATTTCTTACGCAATCCTAACATTGCACATCTTTTGAAGGATGTAGCAGTTACGGGATGCGAAATCGGTTTACACATCGACCCAATCCACCTATACCTTAACGGCTTTAATGGTGCTGAATCTGTTGTCAAAGAGCTAGAGTTTATTCGTGGCCTAGGCATCCAAGTTCATGGCGTGGCAACTCACAATTCTGCTCCTGTTTATGGTGCTGACAATTTTGAAATTTTCAAGGGCTACTCGTTTGGCGGCCGTTCAAACTTCATGGCCAAGAACATCCAAATTCCCCTACAAACCCTTGATATGGCATCACTTAACCTCACTTACGAGGCCAACTTTCCTTTGATTCGCCCCGCTTTTTCACGAGAAGCTCAAGATTACATTTCATACTGCCTGCCCAGTGCCGCCATCAACAACAAACAATGGATGTACCAGTATTTACACAACAATCCTTGTTACGCTCGCGCACATGAAGTAATCTGCTGGGTCCATGGACCAAACAACTGGGTTTGGAGCGACATACGCACCAACACTTTCGGATGGAAGTTGCATTTTTCAGACATTATTTACAAATTGAATGAACTTATCAATCAACCACCTTGTCGAGTTCTTTTTATTCTCCATCCATGCTTTTTCAACAAATCAGATTTTGAACACTCTGATTTTCAATTAAGACAACGGCTTGAATCTATCGAAAATCGGCAAACCCTTGTAGAACTCCGCATGCAAGACAATCAACTACTTATTGACAAACTACGCAATATAAAACACAACTACTTTCACAAAAGACTACTTTCCGCACTGCGACGCTCTCTTTCCAGTCTGCGCAATCTTTTGAAAACTCGCTAAGTTTTTTTCTGAAATTAACAACATTTACTACAGCAGGTTATTTTCCTTTATGTTGAATTTTCCCATACTCCATATTGGCAACATTTTAAATAATGGCTATCTTAACTGCAAGTTTCTCAGGCGGCACAATATTAATGCTCACCTGCTTAATCTTGACTATAAACATGTTCAAGGGCAGCCAGAATGGGAGGAAACACGGATACGTGGTGTTATTGACCACTTCAATCCTGACTGGTCTCAGCACGACTTAGCTGGCTTTCAGCGCCCTTCATGGCTTTATGATATTTCTTTATCTGACGTTTCTCTTTTGCTTGCCAAGTTCGCTCAAGAAGCACAATCCAACACCCAAACAGCATCAACTCTTTCACTCACTACTTCTTACCGCTTAAAATTCCGCACTTTAGCGCATCAGTTATCGCACAAGCTACGGAACAATCTAAAGCACCAGAACACTAAACTCTCTAATCACGCCCTTACATCACTATCTGTTGCAAAGCGCTTCATAAATGCCTTTTCATCGCGCTTCCAACATGCCCCCAAGGCCATCATCACGAAAAATTCAGCACAATACTATGACTCGTTGGTTGCCGATTTTTCCAAACTTTACCCACAATTCAAACCCCTTACCTTGAACGATATCTCCGATTGGGAACTTCGTTCTACTGTTCTTGCCCCCCTTTTGCGTCATTTTCCGCTCATCCAGGCCTACGGCATCGAGCCCATCTATCCCCTGCTCGGTTGCCCCGGCCTGCCGTTCATCTGCTTCGAGCACGGCACCCTGCGCGACTTTCCCTACGAGGACAGCGCGCGGGGTCGGCTCTACGCTCTGAGCCTGCAGAAAGCCGAGCACGTATTCATCACCAATGCCGACGTTATCCGCTCCGCTCAACGGCTGGGACTCCAAAACTACTCCTTCGTGCCGCACCCGGTGGACGATCAGCTCTACAAGCCAGGCCCCTCCCCCCTGCGACGCCAGTTGGAGGAGCAGCACGGCTGCGACTACATTTTGCTCGGACCGGCGCGGCATCACTGGAAACAGTGCCCCAAGGGGATGGAAACCAGCTGGCTGAAGCGCAACGACATTCTCCTGAACGGTGTGGCGCTGTTCCGGGCCGGACGCCCCGCTGCGAAACTGCTGCTCATCCTGTTCGAATGGGGGCAGGAGGTCGAGCTTTCCAAACAGCTGACCCGCGAGCTGGGCCTGGCCGATGCCGTGCGGTGGGAGCCCATCAGCAGCAAACCCGTCATGGTCGACTTCTACAATGCCGCCGACGTGGTACTGGACCAGTTCAACGACGGCATCGGGACCTTTGGCACCGTGGTACCTGAAAGCATGGCCTGTGCAAAGCCGGTCATCCTGAACTACAAGGAAGAGCTGCACAGGTGGTGCTACCCTGAACTGCCCCCTGCACTCAATGCGAGAACACCCGAGGAAGTCGCGGCCCACCTGACAGTGCTTTGGGATCGGCCTGAAACGCGCAAGGCGGCGGGTGAGAAGGGCAAAGACTGGTTTGCGAACTGGCACAGCCCCGATATTGTCGCATCCAGGATGATCGAGGTTTACCAGTCCATCGCGGAGCGGTTGCAGCTACCGCTGACACCCTGATGTCCTGCTCGGATTGGGCCCGACTGCGCCTGACTGGGCCTGACTGGACCAGCCGTGGACGGACCGTGGTGGTAATCCGACTCCACTATCGTCCCTTCAACTCCCCCAGGGCCGTCAATCCAATGCAAGCCAACTGAACTGGAATCTCAAACCAGACAGTGGCGCATGATCAGGCCATGCAGCGTTTCCGCCCGCAGGCTGAAGTTGTGTTCGGCAAGTGTCCGGCGCTGCCCCGCCTTGGCGATTGCCAGCCGTTGTTCCGGGTGCTTCAGAAGCCACGCGATCTTCTCCAGGCAGTCCTCGACACTGGTGTAGGTCACAACCTCTTTGCCCGGTTCAAAAAAGTCCGACAAGTTCGCTCTGTGCTCCGTCAGCAGACACGCGCCGCATCCCGCAGTTTCGAACAAGCGCAGACTTGTGGCATGATTGGCGGCAATATCGCAATGAATGTTCAAGCCGATCCTGGCCTTGTGCAAGGCCCGCAGCATGGCCAGCCCATACAAAGGGGGCGAGGAGGCCAAGGCCAGTTTCCGGGTATGCCTGGGGCGGCTCGGCGGGCTGGGCCAGGTGATCGCTTCCCGCACACCCGGCAATCTGGCCGCGAGGTCCCCAAGCTGCACTGTTTGCAGCATTTTTCCGAGGTTGTAGGCGCATTTTTTCGCCACATATTTTGCGGCGCTTTCCCGCGGCAGGACCGCCCGCAGTTCCAATGACAGGTTCGAGTCGACAAGTCTGGACAGGATCCGGCGCCGGGTACCATGATAACCAGGCGTGTTGATCAATCCCCCGGAGAAAAAGACATCGCTACCGGTGGCTGCCGCAGCATTATCCAGCCGCGTAACCAACGATGCTTCGAACGCGTGCGGCAGGTAGTACATGGGCAAGTTGTGTTCGCGAAACTGCGCAACATATTCAGGAGCGCAGGTGAGCATCAAGTCAAAGGGGCGAAAGGCTGCAAGCAAGGCTCGCGAATATGGATAGCTGCACCAGCCAATCACGGCTCTGACCGAGGGCACGCGTTCCTTTATCGTCTCGATGAACTTCCCATTGTAGATTTTGGTATCATAGACAAAAACCACGTCGGGCTTCATCTGTTCGAGCTGGGCCAGGACAAGTTGCGCCCCCGCACAGGAAAGGCCGTGCTCCCGGGCCCATGATGCTTGCAAGGGTGCCGCGTTGCCGACAATTTCCTGGGCATTGACCCCGAGTTTTTGCAGCCCCCGTGACATGAAATCCGCCCAGTAGAAAGCGTCAGCCATGAGCTGCTCATACTGCACGGCGTAGGGCTCAGAGGCCACATGCGGATTGCGCCGGTAATAATCACCAAGGTAGTCTGTAAAATAGTGGTTGATTTTCACAAGATTGTAGCCCACAGCGACACCAACACCTTACAAACCTAGAAGTGTTACAGAAGATACTGCCCAATTTATGGAACCAATGCCGCACTTTGTCGCAAATCTACACAACTGGTTCTGCACCGGCAGGCCAGGAGCCATTACACTCCTGCACTGTCTTGCAGGTACCGCCGGAGAAAACTGCAAATCACTTTTCGAGCCCACTGCTGCCGTTGGTGCGCTTAGCACGCTCCTTCTGGAGGCGCAACGGCCGCCCCCAGATGGAGACGCAGACAGGCTTGGAGTCTGGAGCCCACCAGAAGATAGTTTGTCTTCTCAGCCCGTTGCCTCTCTGTTGCCTTTCATCGAAAGCGGTTGTATCGTATAAAGATTGGCCCAGAAAAGACGTCACCTCTCCGGAAGGTGCATGAGCACCACCACGTGGGTGCTGGGCGGACTCGCAACTGAAACACATCCCAAGACTGGAGCGACATTCATGGATCTCAGCGGAAAGAAACTCGTCCTCGTGGGCGGGGCAGGGTTCATCGGCTCTCACACTGTGGACCTGCTCGTGAAGGAAGACGTGAAGGAGATCGTGATCTACGACAACTTCACCCGTGGTAGCAGGGAAAACCTGCTGGAATCTCTCAAGGATCCCCGGGTCAAAATCTTCGACATCGGCGGCGACGTGATGCAGACCGATATCCTGCGCGCGGCCTTCGAGGGTGCCGACGGAGTCTTCCATCTGGCGGCGTTGTGGCTGTTGCAGTGCCACGAATACCCCCGCAGCGCATTCGACGTCAATGTTCGCGGCACCTTCAACGTGATGGAGGCCTGTGTGGCCGCGGGTGTCTCCCGCCTGGTCTATTCCTCTTCCGCCTCGGTCTATGGCGACGCTTTGCGCGAGCCCATGGACGAGGACCACCCCTTCAACAACAAGAACTTCTACGGCGCCACCAAAATCGCCGGTGAAGCCATGCTGCGCGCGTTCCACCACCGCTACAAGCTCGATTACGTCGGCCTGCGCTACATGAATGTCTACGGCCCTCGCCAGGATTACCACGGGGCCTACATCGCGGTTATCATGAAGATGCTCGACGCCATTGACAAGGGGCAGAGCCCCACCATCATGGGCGACGGCTCCGAGGCCTTCGACTTCGTGGCCGTGGAGGATTGCGCCCGGGCCAATGTGTGCGCCATGCAGTCCGACGCCACGGATGCCAACTACAACGTCGGCACCGGCAAGCGCACCAGCCTCAAGGAGTTGGCCGAGATGCTGCTCGATCTGACCGGCTGCGACAAGCCCATCAACTACGCCCCCCGCAGTCAGGCGACCCTGGTCCGCAACCGGATCGGCTGCCCGAAAAAGGCTGCCCAGGAAATCGCCTTCACCGCTGCCATCGACCTGCGCGAGGGCCTGCAACGGCTCATCGAGTGGCGGGCAGCCCACATTGCCGAGGTGGCGGCGCGGCGCAAGGCCGTGGGACTGGAATAGCCACTTAGGCCCAGGGAAAACGCCCCATGTGCGGTATCGCCGGAATAGTCAGTCGGAAAGGGGCGCGGGTCGCACCCGCGCCCGTCAAGGCCATGTGCGACATCATAGCCCATCGTGGCCCCGATGATGCCGGGTATGCCTTTTTCAAGCCCGGCTCCGGTCCCGACGGGATCCGGGGTGTGCACTACTCGCGCTTCACGGATCCCGAATTCCACCGCCAGAACCAGCATATCGCTCCTTTCGGTGGGGCCTATTTCCAGGAGCAGACCGACCGGCTGCACTACCTGGTCGGCATGGGGCACCGCAGGCTGGCGATTATCGATCTGTCCGTCAACGGTCACCAGCCCATGGCCACACCCGACCGTCGGTACTGGCTCTGCTACAACGGCGAGATCTACAACTTCCCGGAATTGCGCGGCATACTCATGGCCAAGGGGCATGAGTTCCAGAGCATGAGCGATACGGAAGTCATCCTGCGCCTGTGGGAAGAGTTCGGCCCAGAGAGCCTGGCCATGCTCAACGGCATGTTCGCCCTGGCGCTCTACGATCTGCGCGAGAACACCGTGACCCTGGCCCGGGACCGCTTCGGGGTCAAGCCGCTCTACTACCACATTTCGGACGAGTTCCTGGTCTATGCCAGCGAGATCAAGGGCGTTCTGGCCTCGGGCCTCGTGCCCCGCGCCGTCGATCCCCAGGCCCTGTGCGAGTATTTCACCTTCCAGAACATTCTTTCCGACCGCACTCTGTTTGCCGGTGTGCGGCTGCTCATGCCCGGCCAGGCCATGACCCTGCGGCCCGGCTCCGGCGAGGAGCCTCGGATCTGGAAGCATCACAGCGGCTTCCCGGCCATCGACCCTTCCCTGAACAATCCCGCGCAGATCCGTGAACAGGTGGCCGACGCATTCCACCGCTCCGTGAACCGGCAACTCGTCAGCGACGTGGAAGTGGGCGCCTATCTTTCGGGGGGCATGGACTCCGGTTCCATTGTGGCTGTGGCCTCGCGAAGCATCCCCCGGCTGCTGACCTTCACTTGTGGTTTCGACATGACCAATGTGGACGGCATCGAGCAGGGCTTCGACGAACGCAAGAACGCGGAACGCCTCTCCTACATGCTGCAAACCGAGCACTATTCCGTGGTCCTGCATTCCGGAGACATGCCCGCCGCCATGGAACGCATCTCCTGGTTCGTGGACGATCCCCGCGTGGGCATGTGCCACCAGAACTGGTACGCCGCCAAATTGGCCAGCAAGTTCGTCAAGGTTTGCCTGTCCGGAGCCGGGGGCGACGAGCTGTTCGCCGGCTACCCCTGGCGCTATCTCATGGGGGTCACCTGCGCCAGCCAAGAGGCCTGCGACGACACCTATCTGGCCTTCTGGCACAGACTTCTGGAGCGCAAAGAACTGCCCGGTTTGTTTTCGCCGGACTTGGCTCCGCACCTGCGCCAGGCCAGGGAGAGCTTTTGCAACGTCTACCGGAACGCCCCCCCTCCGTGCGAAGACCTCAGCCCGGTGGACAGTGCCCTGCAGCGCATGCTGCACTTCGAGTTCCAGACCTTCCTGCACGGGCTGTTCCTCATCGAGGACAAGATCAGCATGGCCCATA
>CAZNSV010000163.1:0-6956 GCA_964575775.1 uncultured Desulfovibrionaceae bacterium | reverse complement strand
ACGGCAAGACCGACCGCAGGGGCACTTTCCAGGAGGCGGACGGCGGCACCCTGTTCCTGGACGAGATTCAGTCCGCGTCCCTCAAGGTCCAGCAGGCCCTGTTGCGCGCCATCTCCATGCGCAAGGTCAAGCCCCTGGGCAGCGACAAGGAGCAGGACGTGGACGTGCGCCTGATCACGGCCACCAACGCGGACCTCAAAGCCCTCATCGAGCAGCGCAGTTTCCGCGAGGACCTCTATTACCGGCTCAAGGTCATCACCATCCACACGCCCCCGTTGCGCGAGCAGAAAGAGAACATTCCGTCCCTGGCCCGGCACTATCTAAAGGAAGCCGAACACATGGCCGGACGCACGGGGCTCAGCCTCTCCCGCGGCGCCGTGGAACTGCTGCTGCGCTACCACTGGCCGGGCAATATCCGGGAACTCAAACACACTATCATCACTGCGGCGGTGATGGTGGAGGACAAGGTGATCCAGGCGGATCAGTTGAGTCTCGACCAGGCGCTTCTGACCCGAACCGGGGCGGCCAAGGAGCCCGCCGTCAAGCCCGGCGCGGCCCCGCCCCCACTGCAGCCCCCGTCCGTGGTGACGCCACCGCCGGTCATCCCGCCCGAAAAGCTGCTGGACCTCAACCCCCGGCAACTGGCGGCCCTGGAGTACGTCCAGCGCTCGGGCGAGCTGCTCACCCGGGACTACATGCACTTGGTGCCCGGCGGCATCTCCAAGCGCACCGCCACCTACGACATCCAGGGGCTGGTGACGCGCGGCCTGCTGCGCAAGGTGGGTAGCGGCCCGGCCACGCGCTATGTGCTGCCGGCAGCGGAAGACGCCACGGCCTGAGCCCTTCCCGCTGGCGTGGACGGAACCGGACGGAGGGTTTCGGTGGGGCTGTTCCCCCAGAGCTTGACGAGGGGCTCAGGAGCGCTTGGGCTCCTGCTGACGCTCCATACGGTGGGCATGGGCCAGGGCGATCTTGTGCAACAGGTCGTCCAGGCTGAAGGGCTTGAGCACGTAGTCGAAGGCACCCTGGCTGAGGCCCTGCAAGCCGGATTCGGTACAGCCGTGCCCCGTGAGCATGATGACCTCAACCGTGGGAAAGCGGGCCTTGATCTCCTTGAGCACCATGAGCCCATCCATGCGGGGCATTTTCACGTCCAGCACCACCACGTCCACGGGGTGCTGGGCCAGATGCTCCAGGGCCGCCCGACCGTTGCTGACGCTGCTGACATCGAGCCCGCGCTTCTTGAACCGCTTGACGAACAGTTCGAGAAAATCCTGCTCGTCGTCCACCACAAGTACCTTGATGGGTTGCTGCTGCATGGCGGCCTCTCCTCTGTTCAACTCGGCTGCGTTCATTTGAAGCTCAGTGCACCGGGAATGAAATGGTGAAGGTCGTGCCCTGGCCGATCTGACTCTCGGCCACGATCCGCCCGTGGAGTTTCTCCAGGATGCTGAACACGATGGCGAGCCCCAGCCCCGTGCCCTCGCCCACCTTCTTGGTGGTGTAGAAGGGGTCGAAGATCTTTTCCAACTGCTCGGGCGGGATCCCGCTGCCGGTGTCGGTGATGACGATCTGCACCTCCTTGCCGTCCTGGCTGGCCTGGGTGCGCAGAATGATGGTGCCGTCCTTGTCGATGGCGTCGATGCCGTTGTCGATGATGTTCAGGAAGACCTGCTGCATCTGGGCCGGATCCGTGGTGATGAGCGGCAGCTTGGGGTCCAGCTCCTGCACGATGGCGATGTTGCGATGCATGGCCTCGTTCTCCATGAACTTCACCGTCTCGGCCAGCACCGAGTTCACGTTGACGTTCTCCTGGCGGGGGTCCATGCGCCGTCCGAAGCCGAGCATGCGGTGCGTGACCTCCTTGGCCCGCTCCACGTGTCGGTCGATCTTGTCCAGCACCTGCCGGATCTCGTCGTAGTTCTGCATGGCCTTGGGGTCTTCCTCGGTCAGGAGGTCCTTGACCCAGCCCGCGCTCTCCCGGATCAGGGTCAGGGGGTTGTTGACCTCGTGGGCCACGCCCGCCGCGAGCTTGCCCAGGGCGGCCATCTTGTTGGACTGCATGAGGGAGGCGTCGAGCAGCGCCGCCTCCCGGTCCGCCTCCATGATCTTGCGCACCATGGACAGGGCAACGTACAGGGCGCCCAGGCAGACGATGAGCAGACCCGCCAGAAAAACGAGCAAGGCGTTGAGCTCGGCCTTGATCATGGGCGACATCACCTCGCGCGGGTCCTCGGTGACCACCAGCATCCACTTGACCATGGTCAGCCAGCTCATGGCCAAGAGGCGCGGCTTGCCCTCGATGACCCGCTCCTCCACCCGCACGCCCTGGAAAGGAATGGGTGGATCGGTGCGGGTGCAGACCGAGAGCACCGGCAGGTTGAAACGCGAGGGTGTCTGCAGGATGTTTTCCCGGTTCACCAGGTAGGCGTCGCCCTTGCGCCCCGTCTGCACCGTCTGCACCAGGGAGTTGAAGGCCTCGAGGTTCACCGTGGCGCGCAGGATCCAGGAGCGCTCCCCTTCCCGACGCAGCACCGCGATGATGAAGTGGGGGTACTTGCGAAAGCCCATGAACACGTCGCTGATGTGCACGCCCTTGAACTTGACCTCGAAGAACCACTCTTCGTTGCCGTAGTTGGCGTCCGAAATCCGGTAGGGGCCAATGTAGTTGACGTGGTTGCCCAGGGCGTCGATGACGCCGATGTCCACGAAGTCGCTGGTGCTGGACTGGATGTTGTCGAACATGGTCCGGAGGAATTCCGGATTGCTGAAATTGTCGTAGGTGTTGGAGTAGGCGATGGTGCGCAGAAAGGCCACCTTCTCCTGCAGGAAGAGGTCAATGGCCCGCTGCTTGTTGTCCACCACCAGCTTGAGGCTGCTCACGGCCTTTTCGCTGTAGGCCTTGTTGAATTCGAGAAAAATGAAGTAGCCCAGCCCCATGAGGGGCAGGACCGAGAAGGCGAGGATGGTCACGATGAGCTTCCAGCGCAACACGCTGTAGTTCTTGAGCATAGTTCCTATCCTTCCAAGCCCGGGGTCAGGGTGCGAGCATGACGCGGATTTCCCGCTGCATGCGGGCCTTGCGCTCCGCCACCGCGGCGGCGTTGCTCATGAGCATATCCAACTGCCGGGTGTGGATGATCACATATCCCAGGACCTTGAGCCGTTGTTCCATGGCCGGGGCCTCCAACCCTTCAAGGCGTGCGAACAGACTATCATGTTTGCGCTCGGTGCGGAATCCGTATTCTTCCAGAATGTCGCGCACCAGCTCCGCGCGCAGCACCTTGCGCTCCATGTCCGCCGCACCCCCTTTGTACTGAAAGCTGGCGTAGTTCTCCTCGGCCTGCGGCCCGATGGAGCTCTCCACGGTGCAGAAATGGAACCCGAAGCGCGATTGCAGGCTGCAGAATTCCCGTGAAATCATGAAATAGTTGCGCATGGTGAAGCTCGTGCCCAGGCCGCTCTCCAGCTCGGGATTGGTGGTGGCTTCCAGCAGCACGGACATGAAGCCCCGCGCATCCACCTGGGGCAGTTCGTCCGCCGGCACCGCGGTCATACCCTGCCAGAGCGCCAGCATGGGCACGCTGCGAATGTCTTCCAGCAGCACGAAACGCCCCCGGTCCACGCCTGGGGGCACTTCCATGCCGTCGTCCAGGTCGATGACCCAGTACTGCATGGGCACCTTGTGGAAGAGCTGCTTGCTCAGGCGATGCAGCTCCGACTGGTCCGCGTCCGGCGTGAACATGTATTTCACCGACATCTCGTGACAAAAGCGCGTGACGTCGTGCAGGGTCCTGCACCCCTCGGGGCTGAACTCCGGTGCCGCTGGATCCAGCAGATTGAGGGGCACGATGTGCCGCACCACCCGCTCCAACACCGCGTGCACCGGCGAGCCCACCATGAGCAGGCGCGGCTTGGGGCGGTTGACCAGCAACTCTTCCACGCGCCCCTCGTAGATGGTGCGGGCGTCGGCATCCACCGTGACCAGCCCGGCTCCGTCCAGGGTCTGCACCGCGTTCTCCAGCCCGAACAGGGCCGGTACGCCGAACTCGCGCGCCACGTTGCCAAGGTGCCCGGCCAGGCTGCCCTGCTCCGCCACCATGGCCGCCACGCGGCTCAGAAGCGGCGCCCAGCGCGGCAGGGCCTGGGCCGTCACCGCCACGGCCCCGTCGGGGCAGCGCACCACGTCGATGTCTTTTTGCAGCACGTAGACCTCACCGGCAGCGGCACCGGCGCTGGCGGTCTCGCCCCCTTGCATGAGCACGGGCGCCGGCGCCTCCACCAGGTCTGGCAATTCCGGCAGTTCGTCCTGCTCCCGCAACTGCAGGGGGCGGCACTGCAGGATGTAGAGCCGCCGCTGCTCGTCCAGGGCGAACTCGATGTCCTGAGGCTGGCCGAACACCGTCTCGATGTCCAGGCAGGTCCGCGCCAGCTCGAGGATTTCCTCGTCACGCAGCGCGGGCAGGCCCGCCTCCTCCCTGGGCGTGGGCACCTGCACCACGCCCTCTTCCGGGTCGTTGATGTACTTGCTGCGCTTGGCGGAAATGGTGCGCCGCACAATGGCCAGAGGCTCGCGGCTGACCAGGAAGAGGTCCGACTGCCCCTTGCCGTCCACCACGGCCTTGGGCAGGCCCAGGACCACGGTGAGCATCAGGTAGTCGTGGCGCAGGCCCAGGGGGTTGCGGGTGTAGACCACGCCCCCGGCCGTGGCTTCCAGCATGCGCATGCAGGCCACGCACATGGCAACGTCCTCGTCGGGAATACCCCGGCTCAGCCGGTAGCTCATGGCCGTGACCCCGTACTTGCTGGCCACCACTTCCTTGTAGGTCTGCAGCAGGTCCTCGCCGGGCACGTTAAGCTCGGAGTGGTACTGCCCGGCAAAGGACGTCTCCAGGAGGTCCTCCCCCAGGGCACTGCTGCGCACGGCCAGGCGACAGTCCGCCCCATGCTCGGCCCGCAGCGTGGCAAAGGCCGCCTCCATCTCCCGGGCCAGGTCCTCGGGCACAGACGCCTTGATGATGGCCTGCTGGATGGCGGAGCTCAGGGTGAACAACTCGTCGGGGCGCTCGGCATCCGCGGTCTGGATGCGCTGATCGATGAGGGATTCCAGGTCGTTGGCAGCCAGGAAATGCCGGTAGGCCCGGGCCGTGAGCACGAAGCCCTCGGGGATGCGCAGGCCCAGCTTCCCGGCCGCCTCGGCCAGGCTGGCCACCTTGGAGCCCACGGCATCCACGTGCTCCAGCCGGATCTCCCGCAAGGGGAGCAGCAAGGGGCCGCTATCCGTGGGGGCCTTGTGCGCCATTTCCGCCTGGATGCCCTCGGCGATGCGACGCAGGCTGTCTCCCAGGCCGGGGAAGGCGTTGTCGGACAGGGCATTGAGCTGCACCACGATCTGGTGGACCTTGGCCAGGACCCGGGCGCACTGGCTGCGCACGTATTGCATGCCGAAGGGGCGCCCCCCCTGGAGGGCCTCCTCCATGTCGGTCATGATCTCCAGGGCCTGGTTGTTGGCGGCGATGAGGAGCTTGAAGCTGAGGCAGCGGGCCTTGTGGCGTCGACGCAGTTCTTCCAGGGCCGCTGCGTCCAGTTCCTTGCCCTTGGACGTCAGCCGTTGGCGGAGCTTCTGCATCCATTGCGGCAGAGCCATGCGCCACTCCGCTCAGAGGAGATTGTGCCGTTTGCGGTAGGCGTCGGTGACTTTTTCGAGCAGCTCGTTGAAGGCCACGGGCTTGATGAGATAGTCGAAGGAGCCGAGGGTGAGCCCCTGCTCCACGTATTCGAGGTCGGCGTGCCCGGTGAGCATGATCACCTCCACCTCGGGGCAGGCCATCTTGATGCGGCGCAGGGCTTCGAGACCGTTCATGCCGGGCATCTTCACGTCGAGCACCACCACGTCGAAACTCCGCTCCTTGACGCGCTCGATGGCCTCCTCGCCGGAAGCGGCCGTGGCGACTTCGAAGTTCCGCTTGCCCAGTCGCTTGGACATCAACTCGAGGAACTCGGTTTCGTCATCCACCAGCAGGGTCTTGATCGCGGCAGACATGGCTCGTCCTCCGAAAAACCTGTGCATGGGCGTTCACGGCAGCGCCAAGTGCGGGGCGGGGGCGGGGCAGGGCGCGTTGCCGCCAGCCGGCGCCGGCACCCCGAACGTTGCGCCGCTGGAACGTATCATCGCCGGATCGAGGGGCACCGCCCCGTCAGCGGAGCGGCCCTGCCCCCTCAGATATGGCAACAGGGGCGTCTCTGGACGGTTCGTCTCTGGACGGTTCCCGACACCTTACCCGTTCAGCACAGCCAACCTACCCGCTTGATACAAAAAGGGCAAGCTGGCATTCGCTCGATTGCACAGGGGGAAAAAGCCCTGTGCGCACTGAGAACTTAGAAGCAACAGGAATGCCTCGTCCACGCTGCTGGGCCACGAGGCCGGTGCTGGGAGCTGGCCGTTCTGCGCTCGGTGGATCAGCCTCGCAAGGCTGCCGGGGGGCCACTTCACTAAAATGAACATGGCCCCCCTCGCGTTTGACCCCCCCCCCCCCCCCCTCCCTCCACCTGCCCTACCCCCGCCTCCCAGGCATTGCCTCGGACCAGGGGATACGATAGGGGCTGGATGATCCGACAACGGTCCTCGCCTGCCTCAGGCCCCACAGGACAACAGCAGGAGCGCCCCATGCACGTCACGTTCTGGGGAGTACGCGGTTCCGCGGCACCCACCCACAATGCAGCCATCACCCGGAGCAAGATCGAGCGGGTTCTGCACGCCGCCCTGGCAGCGGGCCTTTGCAGCCCCGAAGCGGTGGCGCCCTTCGTGGACAGCCTGCCCTTTCCCCTGCGCGGCACCTACGGCAGCAACACCCCCTGCCTGGAGCTCACGGTGAACGACGACACCTGCCTGCTGCTCGATGCCGGCATGGGGCTGCGCGATTTCGGCGCCCGGCTCATGCAGCAGCGCGCCGGGT
>CAZNSV010000162.1:0-6979 GCA_964575775.1 uncultured Desulfovibrionaceae bacterium | reverse complement strand
CCGCTGACGGAGCCGCGTTTGTGCGGATAGTTGCCTGTGGCGGTGTTGTTGTTCCAGTTGTAATGGATGGTGAGCACGCCCCAGGCGGTGTCGTACTCGCAGGTTTCGGCCGTGGCGGACCCGGCCTGCCCCAATAGCAGCAGCATGAACAGACACAAGGCGGGAAAAACATGGTAGGGGCGTGTCATGGAGGTTCTCCTTCTGGGGTTGTACTGGATGCGGGGGTAATACCGACCCCGAATCCAGCAGGCACAAGTGTTCGGGCAAGGCCGAGGGCAGTGTCCACAGTATCCTCCTAGCCTGGGGGGGTATGGCAGTCAAGGGCCTTGCCGAGTTGAGTGGAGCGGTGTTGCCCTGAAAAACCCGATAAAAAAAGTAGGCTATTTGACTTGAGTCAATGCGGATTCAGGTGTCAGGTGTATGGTGTCCCTGAAGGCAACGGAGCAGACCAACACCGCCGCCCCCCTTGGGGGGTAGGGCGGCAGAGCAAAGGAGCAAGACCATGCAGGTGACCAACATCATCGAGAAGAACGGGTTCCGGGACGGCGGCCTTTCCAAGCTGCTGGTGCATGATTCGCCCTATTTCAAGATTCTCAACTTCAACTTCAAGGCGGGGCAGGAGCTGCCCGTGCACGCGCATGACATCGAAGGCCAGCTCTCCATCACGGTGCTGGAAGGCCGCGGCGAGTTCCTGGGCAAGGACGGCCTGACCCTGCCCGCCAACAGGGGTGACGTGCTGATCTCGGACATCGCGGAGCCGCACGGCATCCGGGCCCTGGAAGACCTGCGGGTCCTGGTGACCATCGCCCCGCCCATTTAGAGGCTCTTATGCAGTGCCCTGAAACTATGGAACATTGTTTCAGGGCAGAGCCTTGTTTCAGGGCGAAACGGCACTCGAGCCTGGTACCATTGAATCTGGCTTGACCACGCCGCAGACAAGCGACAGCATCCGGGCGACGTAGCAGGGCTGGTGCAGGGCATGCACCGGCCCTGCGTAATTACCTCAAATTTTGCTGGGTAATTCTGGGGGGGAAGTGTGGCGCCGAGGGGGCGACTGCAGTGGGCCGGGCCACGGCAGGGCTGCAGGATGCTTGCGACATTTTTGCATGTTGCGTTTTCAAGCGGGTTTCCGTAAGGGATAGCACCAAAAGACCATCCCTTGGAGACCACCCCATGCTGAACAGAATCCATCTGCCCGAGAACGAGATGCCCACGGCCTGGTACAATGCCCTGGCCGATCTGCCCACGCCCCTGCCGCCGCCGCTGCATCCGGGCACCCACGAGCCCCTGCCGCCCGAGATGCTGGCCACCATCTTTCCCGAGCCCATCATCGAGCAGGAAATGGCCACTGCGCGCTGGATCCCCATCCCCGAGCCGGTGCTGGACATCTACCGGCTCTGGCGCCCCACGCCTCTGGTCCGTGCCCGGCGGCTGGAGCAGGCCCTGGGCACCAAGGCCCGCATCTACTACAAGAACGAGTCCGTCTCTCCGGCCGGGTCCCACAAGCCCAACACCGCCGTGGCCCAGGCCTATTTCAACAAGATCAGCGGCGTGAAGCGTCTGGCCACCGAGACCGGAGCCGGGCAGTGGGGAACGGCCCTGTCCTTTGCCTGCGCCATGTTCGGCCTGCAGTGCACGGTGTACATGGTCAAGGTGAGCTACGAGCAGAAGCCCTATCGGGGCATCTGGATCCGCGCCAACGGCGCCGAGGTCTTCCCCTCGCCCTCCTTGCGCACTGAGGCCGGTCGCAGGGCCCTGGAAGCCAACCCCAACGAGACGGGCAGTTTGGGTCTGGCCATTTCCGAGGCCGTGGAGGACGCGGCCGGCAATGCGGACACCAACTACGCCCTGGGCAGCGTGCTCAACCACGTGTTGCTGCACCAGACCGTGTGCGGCCTCGAGACCAAGCAGCAGCTGGCCATGATCGGCGAGAAGCCGGACCTGCTCATTGGCTGCGTGGGCGGCGGCAGCAATTTCGGCGGCTTCATCACCCCCTTCCTGCCGGACAAGCTCGAGGGCGCCAAGATCCGCATGCTGGGTGCCGAGCCCCAGGCCTGCCCCACCCTGACCAGGGGCGATTACCGCTACGACTTCGGCGACGTGGCCTGCCTCACGCCGCTCCTGAAGATGCACACCCTGGGGCACAACTTCATGCCCCCGCCCATCCACGCCGGAGGACTGCGCTACCACGGCGATGCGCCCATCGTCTGCAGCCTGGTCAACGACGGGTTGGTGGAGGCCAAGGCCTACCATCAGCAGGATTGCTTCGAGGCTGCGCGGCTGTTCATGCAGACCGAGGGCTTCCTGCCCGCGCCGGAGACCTCCCACGCCATCCAGGCCACCATCGAGGAGGCCCGGACCGCGGAACCCGGCCAGGTCATCGTGTTCCTCTATTCCGGACACGGCCTGCTGGACCTGGGCGCCTACGACGCCTTCCTGCAGGGGCGGCTGGAGAACTACGCCTATCCCGAAGAAGCTATCCGCAAGGCTTTGCAATCCTGCCCCACCATTGGCGGCTGAGCCCGGGGTTGGTCCGCGAGACTAGGTGACGAACGAGGGGGAAACCTTGGTTGCCATGCGTCCGGGTTTGCTGCATAGTACAAGGCATGTAATCCTTTCCTTACAGCCAAGGATGTCCCGAGTATGAGCGACCAAGGTTCTTCCCCTCGACACGGCTGCGATTTCGCCTGTTCCGAGCCCCTGTGCCGGACCCTGGACCGGGCCGGTGTGCCGCCGGACGGCAAATGGCGGACCCTGATACTCTATATGCGAGGTATCGAGTCCTACGATTTCTTGTCGGAAAACCAGAAGGCCAACATCCAGGCCCTGGTCATCAAGACCTTGCAGGAGAGAGATTTTTCCGACGAGAATTTCGAGAAGATCATGCTGCAGCAGGAGGAGAT
Organism: uncultured Desulfovibrionaceae bacterium; assembly: GCA_964575775.1. Taxonomy (GTDB): domain Bacteria; phylum Desulfobacterota; class Desulfovibrionia; order Desulfovibrionales; family Desulfovibrionaceae; genus CAZFCK01. Next base: position 4,076 of record CAZNSV010000162.1, on the reverse strand, counting down.
CATCAACGGCCCCTGCAACCGCCGGCTGCAGAGCGCCCTTTCAGAGACCGCTGAGATGGTGGAGGAGTTCCGCAAGGTCCTGCGCCGACGGGGTGTGGATGTGGAGAGTTTGGGCAACTCCACGGTGCGCAGCATCCAGCAGGGGGACGACACTGAACAGTTGATCGAGCATTTGAAGCGCTCCTTCCAGGAAGTGGTGGAGATCATGCGCCGCGACGCGGACAACCTGGATCAGCTCAGCCGCACCGACGGACTGACCGGGATCATGAACCGTCGGGCCCTGGACGAGTATCTGGACCTGGCCATCCAGCAGTGGCGTCTAAACAAGAAGCCCCTCTCCCTGTTGATGCTCGATATCGATCATTTCAAGAATTTCAACGACAACTACGGTCACCGCATCGGGGATCAGGCCCTCATCACCCTGGCCAAGCTCATGCTGCGCCTCAAGGAAGACCTGGCCAAGGAAGCGGTGGAGTGTTTCTGCGCCCGCTACGGGGGAGAGGAATTCACCATCGTGCTGCCCGGTGTGGGGGTGGAGCAGGCCCAGGCCATTGCCGAGGACCTGCGTAAAACTGTGGAACGCTACAACTTCATCATTCGCGACTCCAACGGCGAAGTGCTCAAGCGCAACATCCACATCACCATCAGCATTGGGGTGGCACAGATGCATCCGAGCTGGCGGGGCGCCCTGGTGGAGAATCTCGTGGATGCGGCGGACAAGGCCCTCTACGAGGCCAAATCGGGGGGGCGCAATCTGGTCTGTGCCGCTGCCCCGCCCCAGGGCGCAGAGCGCGCCTGCTCCTGACCTCCTTGCGGAGCCGTTGTCACTTCCGGTCGAATCCTGTATTTCCGTACTTCAGCGGCGGTGGGCCTTTTGCGGCTCAGGCTGTCCACCCAGCGTGCAAGGGGTGTGTCGCGTCCACGTGAGGGGCGCTTGCGGGACGAAGCGCTTCCCGTGGCCTGCCTCGGTGCCCCGCGTTGTCCGGCCCCGTGGCACTGACGCCCCATCCTTCGTTCCGAGCAGGTTTGGCCAGGCCCATCTGGCGGGTACACCAACAAAGAGGATCACCCCCCATGGTCGAGAAACACCATGATTCTGACGAACCCGAGGCTCCCCGGCAGCAATCCGGGGCAGAGCAACCGCTGTCCGCCCCCGCGAGGGAAGAGGGCGCGCCCCTTGCCGTCAGTCGCGAGGGGGACGAGGTCTTGTCGGACGGGAAGGACTTCTACGTGGTGGGCATCGGCGCCTCGGCCGGTGGCTTCGAGGCCCTGGAGCGCTTTTTCGGCGCCATGCCCCTGGACAGCGGCATGGCCTTCGTGGTGGTGCAGCACCTGTCGCCGGACCACAAGAGCCTCATGGTGGAGCTGTTGTCCAAGCTCACCAGGATCGCGGTGCTCCAGGCCACGGAAGGGGTGGTGCTGGAGCCCAACCACATCTACCTGATCCCGCCCAAGAAGAACATGACCGTGTTCCACGGCAAGCTGCACCTGGCGGACAAGGGCGCCAAGCAGACCCTCAATTTCCCCATCGACATCTTTCTCAACTCCCTGGCCGAGGACAAGGGCGAGAAGGCCATTGCCATCATCCTCTCGGGCACTGGGAGCGACGGCACCCGAGGCATCCGCACGGTGAAGGAGCAGGGCGGGATCATCTTGGTCCAGGACCTCAACTCCGCCAAGTTCGACGGCATGCCCAGCAACGCCATTGCCACGGGGTTGGCGGACTACATCCTCCCCCCGGACAAGATGCCCGAAGAGCTGGTGAAGTTCATGCACCACCCCTTCATCGCGCGTCAGCACGACGGAGAGAACAAGCTGCTCAAGGAAGAGACCAAGCTGGAGAAGATCTTCTCCCTGCTCAAGAATCTCTCCGGTGTGGACTTCACCCACTACAAGCAGAGCACGGTCTCGCGGCGCATCGAGCGGCGGCTGTCGGTCAACCAGATCGACAAGCTCGACGACTACGTGAACTACCTCTTCCAGAACCCCCACGAGGTGCAGACCCTCTACAAGGAGTTGCTCATCGGGGTCACGCGCTTCTTCCGCGATCCCGAGGCCTACGCCCTGATTCAGGGGCGGGTGATCCCCGAAATCATCAGGGGCAAGAAGCCCAACGCCACCATCCGGGTCTGGGTGGCGGGCTGCTCAACGGGTGAGGAAGCCTACTCCCTGGCCATTCTCTTCCGCGAGGCCCTGGAGGCGGCGGGTGCCCACAACGAGATCAAGATCTTTGCCACGGACGTGGATTCCGACGCCCTGGAGTACGCCAGCGTGGGGCAGTATCCCGAGAACATCGTGGCCGACCTGACCCACGAGCGCTTCCACAGCTATTTCGTGCGCAAGGGCGACAAGTACCAGGTGATCAACCAGATTCGCGAAATGGTCATCTTCGCGCAGCACAACATCATCCGGGACCCCCCCTTCAACAAGATCGACCTCCTGACCTGCCGCAACCTGCTCATCTACCTGCAGCCGGTGCTGCAGAAGAAAGTACTGCTGAACTTCAATTTCGCGCTCAACGATCAGGGCTTCATGTTCCTGGGCTCCAGCGAGACCATCGGCCACTTCACCAATCTCTTCACGCCCTTCGACACCAAGTGGAAGCTCTACCGCTGCAACGGCAAGCAGACCGCCCTGCACGTGGACAGCTTCTCCATCACCCCGGTGCACCGCAAGCGTCAGCTGGACACCATCTTCGACCGGGTGGTGCCCCAGCAGCTGGACCACCGCAAACAGGTGGCCGGGATCTACGAGTCCCTGCTCAACCAGTACATCCCCCCCGCGGCCATCATCAACCGTAACCACGAGTTGATCCACGTGCTCGGGGACGTGTCCGAGTTCCTGCGCATCCAGCCCGGCAACGTGAGCCTGAACATCGGCACCCTGATCCGCAAGGAACTGGCCATTGCCGTGGAGACCGGGTTGAACAAGGCCGTGCGCGAGGGCAAGGAAGTACTCTACAGCGACATCCGCTACCACGTGGATGGGGAGCGGCGCCGGGTGAACCTGCGCACCGTGCCCTTCACCGACGAGAACACCGACAACGACCTCGTGCTGGTGCTCTTCGACAGGATTCCGGACAGCAACGAGGCGGTGGGACTGTCGGCCACGCCCTATGAAAGTTCGGAGGCCAATACCCAGCGGTTGCAGGACCTGGAGCACGAGCTGCAATACACCAGGGAGAACCTGCAGGCCACCATCGAGGAATTGGAGACCACCAACGAGGAGCTGCAGGCCACCAACGAAGAGCTGCTTTCCGCCAACGAGGAGCTGCAGAGCGCCAACGAGGAGTTGCAGAGCGTCAACGAGGAGCTCATCACGGTCAACTCGGAATACCAGAGCAAGATTCAGGAGCTCACCGAGTTGAACAACGACATGAACAACCTCCTGCTCTCCACCAACATCGGCACCATCTTCCTGGACAAGGACCTGCGCATCCGCAAGTTCACCCCGGCAATTTCGAGAGAGATCAACCTGATGGATACGGACGTGGGCCGCCCCATCAGCCATATCGTCTTCAACCTGGACTACGACAACATCCTGGCCGATTCACGCAACGTGCTGCACACCCTGGTGCCCTTCGAGCGCGAGGTCCAGACCAGCGAGGGCAAGTGGCTGCTGCTGCGCATCCTGCCTTACCGGACGGATGAGAACATCATCAAGGGCGTGGTCATCACCTTCATCGACGTCTCCAGCCTCAAAAAGGCCACCGCCGAGCTGCGCAAGCTCTCCTCGGCCGTGGAGCTCAGCCCCACGGTCATCGTGATCACGGACCGCCAGGGAGAGATCGAGTACGTGAACCGCAGTTTCACCCAGACCACGGGCTATCTGCCCGAAGAAGTCCTGGGAAAGAACGTGCGCATCTTCAAGACCGGGCTGACGCCTCAGGAGGACTACAAGGCGCTCTGGCAGAATGTCCTGGCCGGGGAGCGCTGGAGCGGCGTGTTCACCAACCGCAAGAAGAACCGCGAAATCTACTACGAGCAGGTGACCATCGTACCGCTGAAAAACGACCAGGGCGAGGTCATCAACCTCATCAAGGTGGCCGAGGACATCACGGAGCGCAAGAAGGCGCA
>CAZNSV010000161.1:0-7037 GCA_964575775.1 uncultured Desulfovibrionaceae bacterium | reverse complement strand
GTCGGGGAATGGGGCAGCTGCCGCCATTGCTCTTCCACACGTTGTACAGCCTCACCCTCCCTGCCGATGGCCCGCAAGTGGGCGGCGTCACGCAGCGTGGCAATGGCCACGTACTCCGGATGGGCAGGCAACGTCACCCGAAAGTAACTGCGATCCGAATCGAAATCAAAACGCGGATCTGGCGAACCATTCTCACGCATGACTTTGAAGAGCTTGGGCAGACCAGTCCCGCGCCCCTCAGCCAGACGCAGCTCTTTCAGGAACTCCCCAACCCTGCGGTTTCTTGCCGGTACCGGCGGCATACTGGCCTGTTGCAACAAATGCTCCATGCCGATGCCAGGTACTGGGCCGGGATAGCTGATCACCTCCACCCGGTCTGGATGGAGATAGACTTTCACCGGTTCTGGTTCGGACTCGTAGCCCCTGTGGTAGACCGCGTTGACCAAGGCTTCACGTAGCGCGGGAACCGGGTAGCTGACCCACCCTTTGACTTGAAAGGCGCGCGCGTCCTTTTCCAGGTGTGCTCCGGCAAATTGCTCCATATAGGCCAAAGCATTACGTAGTTGTTCATGGATGCCCCCGCGAAAAAACTTCTCCTCCACCACATCGCCTGCCAGGCCTCCAGCGAACTGAACAACCTCGATACGGGCCCCGGGAAACCACTGCTCCGAATGCTCGCTGAACATGAGCAGCCCGATGTTCCTGGGCACGTCATGCCCATTGACGGGAGCCACAATGCGCATCTTGCGGTAGATGTCCAGGCTTTGTCGTTCATCGAGCAATCCGCTGCGGATGTCGTTCAAGAACTCCCTGACCTTGCCCTCCCGCAAGTCCTCGATTCTGGCCCCCAAGGCTCGCCGATCGTCAAAGGGCACCCGGGCCGTCAGTTGCAGCAGTTGGATCAGTACGCCGTTGGCAGCGGCATCCACCGTCTCCGAACCAATGCGTACATAGTATTTGCGAGCTTGGTCCTTTCCAGCCGGAGCACTGTGCGGTCGTGTCTCGCTGCCCGGAGCCCAGATCACCAGCAGTTGCTTGCCGTCCACTTCTTCCACGGCGAAGATCGGCTGATATTTCGGATCAAGTTGATTGCAATGGCCACGCAACCATTTTTGTGCCCTGTCCAGCGACTCTGGGCGTAGGCCTTGCGGGGGCAGCACGGCGCAGCCACTCTGCTCGGCCACCCCGATGACCACATAGCCGCCGTTGAGATTCTGCAAGTCGTTGGCAAAGGCGCAGATGGTCTTCAGGACTTGCGGTCCCGTTACCTTCTCGTCCCAGCCAGCCTTGAATTCGATGCGCGCGGACTCCACCCCACGGCAATACAGCAGGCTTTCCACATTGATGGGCAGCATGCCGCGCATCATTCCTCCGCCACCGCCCGCGCCTGCAGCACACGCCGCACCAGCTGGTGCACGTCCAGGATCAGGGCCATGCTGCCGTCGGGCTTGATGGTGGCGCCGGACAACTCTTCCACTTGGCTGAACACCGTGCCCAGGCTCTTGATCACGGTCTGCTGCTGGCCGACCACCTCGTCCACCACGATGCCCGTGACCCCGCTGTCGTCCCCGACGATGATGATCTGCTCGATTTCCGGCTGCTCCCCGGCGATGGCGAACCACTCCCGCAGCCGGATGTAGGGCACGATCTCGTTGCGCAGGTTGATGATACGCTTGTGACTGCCCGCCTCGCCGTTGCGGTCGTCCCGGGTCAGCTCCACGCACTCCTGCACCGCGGCCAGGGGGATCACGAAGAACTCGCCCCCCACCCGTACCTGCAAGCCCTCGATGATGGCCAAGGTGAGGGGAAGTTTCACCGTGACCGTGGTGCCCACGCCCCGGCCGCTCTCGATGTCCACGTTGCCGCGCAGGGCGTCGATGCTGCGCTTGACCACGTCCATGCCCACGCCCCGACCCGAGACGTTGCTGACCTGCGCCGCCGTGGAGAAACCGGGCAGGAAGATCAGGCCGAAAATCTCCTTGTCGCTCAGCCCTGCGGCATCATTGATCAACCCGCGCTCCACGCCCTTGGCCGCGATGCGGTCGCGGTCCAGGCCCCGACCGTCGTCGAAAATGCGGATGAGCACGTGCCCCCCGGAGTGCTCCGCCGAGAGCACGATGGTGCCCCGGGGCGACTTGCCCGCGGCCCTGCGCTCCTCCGGCGTCTCCAGGCCGTGGTCGATGCTGTTGCGCAAGAGGTGCACCAACGGGTCGCCCAGCTGCTCGATGACGGTCTTGTCCAGCTCGGTCTCCGCCCCCTGGGTGACCAGCTCGATATCCTTGCCCAGCTCGTGGGAGAGGTCGCGCACCAGGCGGCGGAAGCGGTCGAAGGTGGTGCCGATGGGCAGCATGCGCATGCTCAGGGTGCGGTCACGCAGGGAGCCGGACAGCAGCTCGATCTCCTCGGCCACGCTCTGCAGGGTGGGGTCGCCGCTCCCGGCCGCGATCTGGGTCAGCCGCGCCTGGGCAATGACCAGCTCGCCCACCAGGGCCACCATGTCGTCGAGCTTGTGGGCGTCCACCCGGATGCTGCTCGCACTCTCCTTCTTGGCCCGGGTGGGGGGCGTGTCCTTGCGTTCGGGCTCCCGGCCCCCACCCCCTGCCGGGGATGCGGCGGGACTCTTTGCGCAGGCCGGAGGTTTCGGTCGGTCGGCTGCCGCTGCAGGACGCGGGACTTCCCGCGAGGCTGCCGGGGGCGGTGGCGCGGCAGCAACTCGCGGCTGCACAGGCTCTGGCGCGGGAGCTGGGACAGGGACCGGATCAGGAACAGGGGCGGGTTCCGCCACCCCCATGGGCTGCGGCTCGGATTCAGGCGCAAGGGGCAGCAGCAGGGCCGAACGCTCCCGCAACCATTGCTCCGGATCCTCCACCAGCGTGATTTCCAGTTCGCTCTGGTCCTCCACGAAGATGAAGACGTCGCGCAGAGCGTTCTCCCCGGCCGAGCTGCGCAGCAACAGCTCCCACCACAGGGCGCAGGCCTCGGGCTCCAGCGCCTCCAAACCGGGCACGTCCTCGCTGTGCGGCAGGATGGTGCACTCCCCCATTTGGCCAAGCTCGTCCAGGATGCCCAGGGGATCGGCATGGACCAGCATTCTGGAACCCAAGGGGCGAAAGCGCAGGGCATAGACCCGCTGTTCCGCTTCCGGTTCCGAGGCTTCCTGCTCCGGTTCAGGGGCGACTGTCTGCGGCGCCTCCTCCTGCAGCTCCTCCAGGAACTCCTCCTCAGGCGCACAGACCGCGGGGTCTTCGTCCCCGGCTTCGTCTTGTTCGGAGGAGGCCACACCGCGACGCCCGGGCAGCAAGTCGGCGGCCAGGGTCTCTCCGGCCGCCAGGGCACGCAGAAAACGTTTCACCGAAGCCGTGACCTCGGGGTCCACGGTCTCGGGCGCCGTGACGAGATTACGGATGAGGTCGCGGGCCAGGAAGCTGACGTCCAGGAGCTGGGGGCTCACGGGCAGCTTGCCGTTGCGCACCAGATCGAAGACGGTCTCCACTTCGTGGGTCAGTTCGGCCACGGGCTCGATGCCGAACATGTTGGCCGCGCCCTTGACCGTGTGCATGGCCCGGAAGACCCGGTTGACCAGGCCCTTGTCGTCGGGGCAATCCTCCAGCTCCAGCAGGGCCGTTTCCATCTCGGCCAGCAGTTCCTCGGCCTCTTCCCGAATCTGTTCGCTGAGTGCCTCGTTCAATTGCCAGACCATGCCCCCCCCGTTGCGGACTGCGCCCCTCAGGCCCGCTTACGCGCAGAAGATTCCTTTGAACCCGTCCTGCATCCTGTGCCCGAATCCGGCCCGCTGGGCCACGGCCAGGACCGGCGCAGCCTCGTCGCCCCGGATATCCAGCTTGACGTTGCGCGCCTTGGCGGAACGCCTGGTGGCGAAGAGCAGCTGCAACAGCGAGAGGTCCGCCTCCTTGAGCTGCCCCAGTTCCACCGTCAGGTGCGCGCAGCGCTCCAGCCCCAGCAGCAAGGCCTTCTTCACCTCGGCGCAGCGCTCGATGGTGGCCGCGCCCTGCAGCACCAGGGTACCGTGGGCGCCGGAGCCCGTGAGCACGAAGCCCTCGCCCTGCTCCGCCACAGCGACATCGGAACCGTCTGTCACCGTGGTCAGGTCCAGCACCGCGCGGGGGGCCTCGGTCTTGTTGAGCACCTCGGTGAGAGTATGGTGCGGCGTGGGGGGCACCGCGGTCTGAGGACCGCTCAGGTTCTTGGCCATGGCGGCGTCCAGCTGCCGCTCCAGGTCGTCCAGATCCGCGGCGCTCACGGCTTTTCGGGGCTTTTCGGGTGCCGGAGGCGGGGCCGGGGTCTCGCCTTCCTCGATGTGCTGAATGTACTGCTCGGCCACCTGGAATATGGCCCTGCAGAGCTCGGGCTCCAGGATGGTGGCGTAGAGTACGTAGAAGGGGATGCGGTTGGAAAGTTCACCGTCGAGGGTGCCCACGGAGGCGATGTCGGTCTTGCAGTCCAGGATCAGACCGCTCTTTTCCAGGGTGCGCATCAGGTCCAGCGGGGTCTTGTGCTGCTTGTGCAGATCGTGGATGAGGTCGTACTCCACGAGATAGATATAGTTGCCGCCTTTGCGCGCCTGCTTGAGATCGTGGGCCGAGAGGTCGAAAATGGGGTGCCCTTCGGGCAGGCCCAGGTCGGCCCTGGTGGTCACCAAGGGCTGCTCCTCCACGGGCAGGTGGCTGGTCACCAGGTTGGTGAGGGCCGCCACGTGCTCGGAGATGTCCATGGATTCAGAGTCCTGGACGTTGTCCACCAGCTCCTGCAGCCGGTCGAAGGCGCGCAGGATGACGTTGACCACCGGCGAGTCGGGCACGATCTCCCGACTGCGCACCATGTCCAGCACGCTCTCGATCTTGTGGGACAGGTCGCGGATGGTGTCCAGGGCCAGAAACCCTGCGCTGCCCTTGATGGAGTGGGCGGTGCGGAAGACCTTGTTCACCAGCTCCGGGTCATAGTCCGGACCGGCCTCCTCGATATCCAGGAGGTCCGTCTCGATGTCGGCGAGATGCTCCTTGGTATCTTCCAGGAACATGGCCAGAATGTTGTCTTCCATGGCAGAGCTCCGTGTTGTGCGCGTCGGGGCTTGGGCAACCGGGCCGGAGGGACGGGCATGCGGCGGCAAGCCTCCGGCCTCGAACGCTGGCAGGCGGTGCTGGCATCCCCCCGTTCCGGATCGGGATCGGGTTAATCCACCACCACCTCGAAGTGCTTGTCCAGACGCATGGTCCGCAAGAGGCGCAGGATGTCCTCGCCGGAATTCACCACGCGCAGGCGCCCCCCGTTCTTGGTCAGGGAGTTGTGCGCGGCGATGAGCAGGCCCATGCCGATGGAGTCGATCATTTCCACGCCGTCCAGGTCGATGGTCAGGTCCTTGATCCCCTGGTCCACCAGTTCCTTGAGTTCGGTCTTGAAGTCCTGGGCCATGGAGGAAACGATATCGCGGCCGGGCTTGACCACGACGCTCTCTCCGGAATGCTGCATATCGCTCATGCAGGCCTCCCTAGGGCAACGTTTGGTGAGCACAACGGCATTGCCGCGCTCGTTATAGGACACTTCGTCGAAATACTGGCGCATGATGCTCACACCCCTGCCGCCCGGGCAGTCCGGGCAGGGGATTTCCTTGGGCACCTGGGACCAGGAAAAGCCGGGGCCCTGATCGGACACGCGCATGACCAGGTCGCGACCGTCGTAGTTCAGGCTGAAAGTCACCTGGTTGGCGGGGTCGCTGCCCGAGCCGTGGATCACGGCGTTGGCCAGGGCCTCGCGCATCACCAGTTGCACGGCAAAGGCGTGCTGCTGCAGGCACTGGTGCTGCAGGAAGGTCTTGGCCTCGGCGCAGGCCCGGTCGATGTTCTCCAGTCTGGCCGCCATGCGGATGTGCAGGGACTGGTCGGCGGGAGTGACCAGAAAAGTGTTCATACGTCCACCCCCATGAGCACCAGGTCGTCCTCCTGGGCGTGCGGGCCGGAAAGCAAGCCCGTCACCACGCTGTCCACGGCCTCTTGCAGGGGCAGGTCCCGGCTCTGACGACACAGGGTCAGCAGCGCCTCCTCCCCGCACAACCGCCCCTGCCGGTCCGCGCCGAAGCGCTCCGTCAGGCCGTCGGTGAACAGGAAGAGCCGGTCACCCTTCTGGACCCGCTGCACCAGGGGCTCCAGGCAGATGGTGTCGAAAGCGCCCAGGATGTCCCCCTCGGCCTGGAGGAAGGAGGCCTCCCCGGCGGTGTTCACGTAGATCACCGGGGCGTGCCCGGCGTTGACCACCGTGACCTGGGAGAGCCCCCGGTTGAGATAGCAGGCCTGGGCCGTGAGATATTTGCCGTCGCGCAGGATGGTCTTGAGCACCGAGTTGATGTTCTTCATGGTCTCGGTGGGGGTGTAGAGCGGGCCGGAGTTCTGGTGCACCAGGGCCTTGAGGGAGGAGGTGACGAAGGAGGCGCCCAGGTCGTGGCCGCTGATGTCCGCCACGAAATAGCAGAAGCTCTTGCTTCCGGCGGGGAACACGTCGTAGAAGTCGCCCCCCGCTTCCAGAATGGGTTCGTAGCGGATGGCGAACCGGGCCTCCGGGAAGTCCTCGGGCTGCACCAGGATGGACTGCTGGGCCTCGGTGATCTGGCGCAACCGGGCGGCCTGTTCCTCGATGATGGCGCGATGGGCCAGCTTGAGTTTGAGGTGCAGGCGAATACGGGCCATGACCTCGGCCTTCTCGAAAGGCTTGGTGATGTAGTCCACCGCTCCGGCTTCCAGCCCCCGCACCTTGTTGTCCACGTCCGAAAGCGCGGAGATGAAGATGATGGGGATGTCGGTGGTGCCGGGGTCCTGCTTGAGCTGGCGGCAGGTGTCGAAGCCGTTCTCGCCGGGCATCATAATGTCCAGGAGGATGATGTCGGGGTGCTCGGCGGCGGCCACGGTCCGCCCCCGGGGGCCGTCCATGGCCGAAAGGGTAACGAATCCGGCGGCCTGGAGCATCCCCTTGAGCACCATCACGTTGATGGACTCGTCGTCGATGATCAGGACTCTGGGTGTGCCGCT
>CAZNSV010000160.1:0-7061 GCA_964575775.1 uncultured Desulfovibrionaceae bacterium | reverse complement strand
ACCACCGCCATGAGCCGCAGCGCGCCCTGGAATTCCGGGATGTCCAGACGCACCACGGCCTTGCCCTCGGCGTCCAGGTCCAGGGGGCCGGTCCAGAAGGCCACGGGCTTGACCCGGCGCAGGCCTTCGCTGCGCACGAACTGACGCAGCCGGTCCAGCCCCATGTCGCCGCCGACGAGGGCGGTGCCTTCCGTGGCGGGCACGTCCGGGAAGAGCATGGAATAGATGTCGAAGGACTCCGTATCCAGGGAGCGCTTGGCGTAGAAGCGGGCAAAGGGGTCCGGGGTCTGCTGGGCGATGAGCTGCAGGATGCCCTCGTCCACCGCGGCCAAGGTGACCACGGAGCCGGGCTCGCTCTGGATGCCCACCTCCAGCGTGGTTTCGGGGCGGATCTGCTCCGGCGCGCTCAGCTGGACCTGCATGCGGTTGGCCGTGCGGTCCACGTACACAGGGGTGGCGCCGTAGGCCCGGGCCGGGGCCCCGCCGCCGCTGTCCTTGGCCGAGCGCACCAGCACGCCGCTGACGTAAACGTTGGGCGAGTAGGCCGCATCCATGGGCAGGGTCACCTGAGCGGTGTTCTGCCCCTCTTCCAGGGTCAGCACCCGGGTGTCGAAGACCTGGCTGCCCTCCACGGTCACGAGCAGCTTGCCCGCAAAGGGGGTGCGGATCTGCAGGGAGGCCGTGTCGCCGGGCGCGTACTCCTCCTTGTCCGCCACGATTTCCAGCTTGGCCGGGTTCTCGATGGCCCAGGGGGAATAGCCCCAGCCCCCGGCATAGAAGGAGACCTGGCTCAGAGCCCCGCCCTCCTCGTCCGTGAGCACCACCCGGTAGCTGCCGTAGTCCGGTGGCACCACCGCGAGGCTGCCCCTGGCCGCGGCCTGCTCCAGGCTCTGACTGGAGAGCAGGCGGGAATCGCGCACCGACTCGTAGCGGATGCCGCCACTGGGTGTGGAGCGAAGCACGGTCTGCCAACGGTCCAGGTAGAAGTCCAGACGCAGGGGCGCGCCCGTCGCTTCCTTGCCCTGGGCATCCAGCACCGCATACTCCACGGCCACCTTGGCCCCGGGTTCCACGCCCTGGGCGTCGAGCTTCTTCAGCCCCACATAGCGCTGGTAGGGATGCAGGAGCACGCGCTGCATGGCGCCCACGCCGCGTCCCCCGCGTTCACGCACCCGGGCGAAGACCATGGCCTCCAGAGCGGCGGGAGGGCGCAGGTCCTCGGGCAGGGTCACGCTGAAACTCCGCTCCCCTTCTCCGTCCAGATGCTCGTCCGGGCCGCTGGCCACGAGCTCGCGGGGGTCGAAGTCCCCTTCCGGATTGCCGAATTGCCAGGCTTCCCAGCCCTGGGGAGCAAAGGGGGCGGCCATGAGCACCACCCGGGATTCCACGGCCAGTTCCGAGGCCGGAGGACCGAAGAAGTAGCGGCTGGCCACCCGGTAGCGCAGCTCCTCGCCGGGGCTGAAACTCGCCTTTTCCGGGGCGATTTCCACCTTGATGCGGTCGGGCATGAACTCCTCGACCTTGTAGCGGTAGCTGCCCACCACGGTGTCTCCGGCCAGGGCCTCCAGGGTGTAGTTGCCCGTGAGGGCAAAGGACGGAATCTCATAGCTGAGGGTGGCCACGCCGCGTGCGTCGCTCTGGGCCACCCGCCGGGAGAGCTCCTTGCCCTGGGGGTCGCGCTGGATCAGGGTCAGGGGCATGGCGGGCGGGGTCCCCAGGTCGGCCTGGCGCAAAAGGGCCACGGCCTGCAGGGTCTCGCCGGGGCGGTAGATGTCGCGCTCGCCGTAGAGATAGGCCAGGTAGCCTTTCTGGGGCACGCGCTCGCCGCCGATGTCCTGTCCACTGCCGTCGATCTTGAATTGGTCGAAGAGTAGAAAGCTGAAATCATTGTCTTTTTCCGCCAGGACCATGAAGGGGGTCTGGCTGCTGAAGGCCTCCCCCAGGTCCTTGGCCTGCCAGAGCCCCTGGGCATCGGTCTCGCCCTGGGCCAGGACCTGGTTCTGGTCGCTGAGCAGGGTCAGCCGTACTCCGGCCACGGGGGTCAGGTCGTTGAAGGAATTGACCCAGACCAGGACGTCGTCCCCGCTCTTCTTGGCCACCAGGCCCAGGTCCGTGACCAGGACCCAGCGCTGGTCACCCTGCCAGGCGTCGGGCAGGCCCAGGAAGACGCGGTAGAAGCCCGGCCCGTGCTTCTGCAGGTGCTGCTGCATGTCCAGGGTGAGTTGCCGCACCTGGTTCTTGGGCGCGGGCAGATCCACCCGGGTCTCCAGGACCCGGTCGCCCAGGTAATGCCGCAAGGCGTAGGGATAGCCTTCGGTGTCGAAGAGCGAACCCGTGGAGTAGTCGTGCAGTAGGGCAAAGAGGTTGTTGGTATACACGCGGTCGATGTTCAGGGCCGCCAGGGGGGTGTTCACGCTTTGCACGGCCAGGTTCCCCGCGCCCGAGGCCGGGAGGAAGATGCCCTTGTCCCGGAAGGCGACCGTTGGCTCCAGGTCGGGCACCACCACGCTTTCGCTGTACTCCTCGGGCAGCACGGCGCCGTCCGCCGCGGTCAGCCCCTGCTTCAGGGTCACCACGTACTCACGCCCAGGGGTGAAGTCGCCGTTGAGCAACAGGTCGCGGCCGCTCCCGGCCAGGGTGAAGACGGCCTGAGGCTGCACCTGCACATAGGGGCCGGCGTTCCTGGCATCCACGGGCGCGGAGAGGCTCAGGGTCACGGTGGCCTGGCTCAGGGCGCTCTGGGCGGAAAGGGTGCGCACGACCAGGTCGGGATCGAGGCGCAGCTCGTATTCCTCGGTCACATCCTCGCCCAGGGTCAGGTCGCTCTCGGCATCCTTGAGCCCGGCCCCAAGCCGCAGGGTCAGGGTGCGTGGTTCGTCCTTCTTCTCCAGCGGCGCGCTCTGGAACTCCAGCCAACGGCTGCGGTAGGCCGTATCCAGCCGCAGGGGCACCGGGGCCTGCTCCCCACGCAGGGGATCCAGGAGCCGCAGGTGGCGCATGAGCACGTCTGGCTCCACCGGGTAGGAGAGCTCGAGCTGCCCCTTGAGCACTACCTTGCCCGGCTCGCCGGGCGCCAGGTCCTCGTTGAGGGTCAGCTCGTTGACCTGGAAGTCCGTGGTGCGCACGGTGAAGTTGCTGTCGCCCTCCAGCTTGTAGACCGGGGGGACCAGCACGTTGGTGTCCAGGTTGAGATAGTATTCGTTGCCCGGAGGGAGCGGCTTTTCGAAATCGAAGCGCAGGGTGAAGGGGCTGATCCAACTCCAGGAGCCGTACAACTCGGGATAAAAGGAGCCGGGGTTCTTGTCCGGCAGGGTGCCCACCTGCCCCTCGCCCAGGGGCTGGTCAAAGGAGATGAGCACGTAGCGCCGTCGGTCGGCCTCCAGGGTCACGGCCGAGACCTTGACCAGGACCTGGCCGGGGGCCTGCACCGTCTCAGTGGCGGGCTGCTCGGCCAGGGGCGCGGCCACTGGTTCGGGCGTGGGCACAGAGGCGGGGGTCGGCGCGGCGGGCGGAGTTTCCGGAGCCGGGGCCTGGCGCGCGGCCGTGGGCGTGAGATCGGGTGGGGGGCTGTCCTTGAAAAGTAAAAAACCCTGGACCAAGGCTACAATCGCCAACACTGCGATGACGAGGTTCTTGCCGTCCGAGTACCACTGGGGGCCTTCGCCGTCTGTTTGCCGGGCGCTCATGCTCCGCTCCCTCCTGCAGGTGCTTTCCTGTGGGAAAAAAATATGCTAGCTGCCGCCTCTCCAGTGGCCACGGCCCCTCCCCGGGTCATTCGGGGCGTGGGGTTTGTCGGGCGCGGGCACAACAGGGCCTTTACCAATTCTCGTTGTTTGGGTACATTTTGTCAAATGACAAGGGCGTCGCGCCCATGAAAGAGAGAGTCAATGCACGAGACCGTCAAGACTGTGTTCATCAACGTCGCCTCGGGCGAGGAAATCAAGGAGCTGCCCACCCAGTTCGACCGGGCCGCGCTCAAGGAGGGGCTGGTCCTCTCCACCCACCGGGCCTGGAAGGACATCTGGGAGCACTACAAGATCATCAAGGTGGAGGAACAGGCCGGGGAGATCGTGGTGGCCCAGGTCAAACGGTTGCGTTTCTACGTCCAGCCCCAACTCCTGCTGGCCGTTTGCGGTCTGATTCTGTTCCTGCTCATTCTGGCCGGTGCCGCCCTGTTCTTCTTTCTTTAGCGCATTTTCGCCTTGAAACAAGGCTCCCTCCTGGGATAATTTTCAATTGTTTCAGGATAATGCACAAGAGCGTCCAGCCGTTGTCAATGGCACACTGCTCTGGCGCCCGCCCACCAATGCCGCACCCCGCGAGCCACACCTCTCCAACGCTCTTGGCTCAGGCCGGGCGGGAAATACCCCGACCCGGCCCGATGGTGCAGGCTACGTTCACGCGCCTGCGTGACGGCATGGACGCGAAGGGGGACTGCACCAGGCACGCCCCTGCCCCATTCCCGGGCAACAGGACCCGGCCCGGACACAGGAATTGACCCGCCGTCCTTCTTTGGACTGGCCACTGATACCTGGTGGATGGCGCTCCGGTGTGAAGCGTGGTCTTCGGTGCCACCGGGTGGCTGCGCAATCAGGAATTCCGAAGAAAAAAATCCCACCTCGCTGCCGAGCAGCGAACGCGGGACGGAGAGAGGACGGGGCCGGACAGGAAGACCCTGCGCGGCCCCGGGAAACTTGCGGACTTACAGGCCTTTCTTGGCCGTGGCGGCAGCGGCGTCCTTCTTGGCCACCGAGCAATCCTTGATGGTGTAGACGATATCCTTCTTGGGCGAAACTTCGATGATCTCGGCCTTGCGCTCGTGGCAGATCACCTTCTCGGCCAGGGCCACGGTGCTCATGGCAGCCACCAGAGCCAAACTTCCCAGAATGATTGCGATCTTTTTCATCTCTCTTCCTCCATTATGCGTGTTGGAAATCCAGGCCCCGACCACCCCTTGCAGCCGTTGTTTGTGCCTTTGTGTTGGAACACGGTTTCCGATTCGGGATTGCTGCAACCCGGGGATTGAATCCCTTGTCCCTGCACCCCACTATACGGGATGCCGGAAAATAATGTCAACAGCGACAATTCTGAAAATAAGCCGTTTGCAGTTCTTTCTTTGCCCCCAGCACCAGGTCCTCAGCGCCGGATTTCATCGCGAAATCGTGGCAGATCCAGGCTGGCGAAACAGCGCTGACTCAGCTCCGAGCCTTGGGGTGGAAAAGCCCCATGCACGATGGTCAGCCCCTTGGTCACCAAAAAATCCACCATGGGCAGGAAATCGTTGTCCGACGTGACCAGCACCGCCACGTCGTAGCTGTCCTCCCAGGCCAGACGCACCATGTCCGTGGCCATGAGCACATCCACACTCTTCTCGGCGGTGCCCAGCATGGAGGCACGGCAATGCGGGCAGGTGTTCACCGGCTCATAGCAGGAGGGGCAGCGCGGCCCGCTGCGCATGGCGTAGCGCTGGGAGAAGTTCACGTAGACCCCCGGAAACCGTGCCACGGTCTGGTAGGCCCAGCGATACATGTCCTGGTCTTTGTCACTATGGGGATCATAGGATCCGTAGACGTTCATCCCAGCGAACCGCCAGGCTCCGCCAGGCGCCACCAACTGCATGGCCCCACGCGCCAGCACATGGGGCAGCGCCCGCCAATCCGTTTGAAACATTTGACCTGCCGCACGATTCATGGACAACGTGAAATTCCAGAAGTCGACAAATATTCTGACGCGTAACATCTTTTTCCTGCACTATGTTAATATTGACCGCAGTTGATGCAATGACAAGTCCGCAATTGTTCGCACATTCTCTTACGGTTAATCCTTGCGGATATGTAGAGTGATTCGAGAAAAAGCACAAGAATAATACTGTTGGAACTGGCGGACCATTCAGCTCGAGACGCCGCAGTGGCAAATCGCCCCCCAGGGAGGTACTTCTCGGGGCATGCTGCCACGCAGCCCCTCGGCGAGGCGCAAGGGCTTACATGAGGTCTTCGATGGCCGGTCGGGACCCCTTGCCCACTTGCGGCGTGGGGGGAGTGGCAGGGCCGGTTTGGTAGCCGCCTCCGGTTCCGGGCAGGCCCCCATCCTGTTGCATCAGGAGCAGACGCAGGCCGATGTCCTGGCGCCCCGTGGCAGGGGGCGAGGACAAACGCGCGCCGAATCCAGCTTCAGCGGCCGGGGTGCCGTGGCTGCCCCCGCAGGCCAGACACTCGCCCCCAGGCCCCAGACACCACTCCCAGACATTGCCCAGGGTATCGTGCAGGCCCCAGGCATTGGCCGGGAAGCTGCCCACCGGAGCAGCTCCGGAGTGGCCGTCGTTGCAGGGAAATCCGGCAGCCTGGCCCGAGCTCTGGTCCGCCACGTTGCCCCACTGACAGGCGGACTCACCGGAAGGCCAGGGGGCGGCAGCGCCCAGCCCGGCCCTGGCTGCGTATTCCCATTGCTGTTCCGTGGGGAGGTCGAAGATGGTGCCCGGCCGTTGGGCCGAGAGGTGGGCAGCGTAGTCCCGGGCCTGCAGACAGGTCATGCCCGCGGCGGGCAACTCGCCCTGCCCCCCCTGGAATTGCCCGGCGGTCACTTCCCTGGTCCCGATCCAGAAGGGGGCGACGCAGGTTTCGGCCTCCTGCGGGGAGCGGCGGAAACAACCGCCCTGCAGGTACACGAAGCGCAAGCCCGTGCCCGGGTCCTGCCACTGCGCCCCATGCTCGGGAGCCTGTGGGGTGGCCGAGGCCGCGGCAAAACGAGGGGCGGAGTCTGTGACGGCCTGAGAGGCGGCAGCGTACTCGCTTCCCAGGGCAGGGGTACCAAAGGGTTCGGCCGTGACGGCCCCGGCCTGCACCCGGGTCAGGCTGCCCAGTTGCGCCAGGGTCTCGGGCTCGAAAAAGGACAGGGTGAAGCCGCTGGGGCGGGCGTCCCAGACGATGCGCCGGTTGCCCACGGTATGCTGGAAGCGGGAGCGTCCCGGTCCCTGACGCAGGGAGCGCCCCTCCGGATACCGCTTGACCCTTGCAGGTGCGGCGTACCTGCGCGAGATGCACGATCGCTTCGGATCGCCGGGC
>CAZNSV010000159.1:2702-7102 GCA_964575775.1 uncultured Desulfovibrionaceae bacterium | reverse complement strand
ACGTGACCGGGGCCTGTTCCGCCGGGATTTGCTCCGCCGGTGCAGCCGGGGCAGGGGGCGCCGCCGCATCCGCCGGAGCGGTCGGAGCGGCCGGGGCGCCGTTCTCACGCACCTCGGCCAGGGCGCCGTCCTTCCAGAGGCCCTTGACCGTCACGCCGTCGGCCCGGGTGTAGCTGCCCTCGCCGTTGGCCAGGCCCGCGGCAAAGCTCCCCTGGTACACGCCACCGTCCGCAAAGCGCATGCTGCCCTTGCCGTGGGGCACGTCCTTGTCGAACTCGCCCTCGTAGACCGTGCCGTCGGGCCAGGTGTAGGTGCCGCTCTCGCGCCAGCCCTTGTTGTAGGTGCCCTCGAAGCGCTCGCCGTCGGGCGTGGTGTACACCGCCAGACCGTGCTTGTTGTTGCGCTCCCAGCCGCCGTCGTAGATTTCGCCGTCCGGGTAGCGTACTTTGCCCTGGCCGTGCACGAAGTCGTCCTTGAACTCGCCATCGTAGCGTTCCCCGTCGGGGCGGGTGTAGACGCCCTGGCCGTGGCGAAAGTTGTTGACGAAGTCGCCCTCGTACATGGAGCCGTTGGGCCAGGTCAGCACGCCCTTGCCGTGGGGTTTGCCACGCCGGAACTCGCCCTTGTAGACAGCACCGTCGGCAAACGTGTAGGTTCCGCTACCGTCCTGGCAATTGCCCTCGGTGCAGGCCGCCACGGCGCGTTCGACCGCGCCCAGGCTCAGGCCGAGCCCCAGGACCAGACTGGTGAACGCCAACAGGACTCGCCGGAAGCAGACCGTGATCATCGTGCGCATGGTTTCCCTCGTTCTCTGCCTGGGTGGTGGAAGATCATGCAACCGCTTTTCGCAGCCCTTGGGCGGAATGTAAAGCCCGGCCGCCCCGCACGGGTGCCGGACCCCGGAGGAGCGCCTTGAATCCACAGCAGCGCAGGGCCCAGCGTCGCATTTCGGGCTGGGTGATGTACGACTGGGCCAACTCGGCCTACGTCACCACCGTGGCCGTGGCCCTGCTGCCCGCCTGGTTCGCCGAGGCCGTGGTGCCCAAGGGCGGCTGGGAATTCCTGGGCACCCTCTGGCCCGCCACCTCCCTCTGGGGCTATGCCGTCAGCCTCTCCGCCGTCCTGGTCTTTCTCCTGGCGCCGCTGCTGGGCGCGGTGGCCGATTTTTCCGCGGCCAAGCGCCGCATGCTCATGGCCTGTTGCGCCCTGGGCAGCCTGAGCACCGTGCTCCTGTACTTCTCCACCCCCGGCACCGTGCTCCTCACCCTGCTGCTCTTCATCCTGGCCCAGATCGGGTTCACCGGCGGCAACGTCTTTTACGACGCCTTTCTCCCCCACCTCGGCCCCCGCGAACAGCTGGACCGCATCTCGGGCAGTGGCTTCGCCTGGGGATACGTGGGGGGCGGGTTGCAGTTCGCCATCTCCCTTGGCCTGGTGGCCGGACACGCCCAGCTGGGCCTGGAGCAGGGGCTCGCGGTGCGCCTGGCCATGGTCATGGCCGGGCTCTGGTGGGGCGGATTCGCGCTGCTCACCTTCGCCCGCCTGGACGAAGTCACCCAGGCCAGCCCCTTGCCCGAACGGCTGCGGGATCTGCCCAGGGTCCGGGCCTACCTGCGCATCGGACTGGGGCGCGTGGCCGAGCACACCAGGGTGCTGCGCCGCGACCGGCGGCTGCTCGTCTTTCTCCTGGCCTTCCTGCTCTACAACGACGGCATCCAGACCGTCATCGCCATGGCCACCATCTACGGCAAGGAAGAGCTGGGGCTCTCCACCACCGTGCTCATGCTCACCCTGCTGCTCATCCAGTTCCTGGCCATCTTCGGCGCCCTGGGGCTTTCGCGCCTGGCCGGTCGCCTTGGCACCCGCCCGGCCCTGATGCTCTCCCTGGTGGTCTGGTGCGGCATCGCGGTCTACGGCTACTTCCTGCAACACGCTTGGGAATACTTCGTGCTCGGCGCGGCAGTGGGGCTGGTGCTGGGTGGCTCCCAGGCCCTCAGCCGCTCCCTGTACGGCGCCATGATCCCGCCCGAGGCCTCGGCCGAGTACTTCGGCTACTACTCCGTGATCAGCAAGTTCTCGAGCATCGGCGGGCCGCTGATCTTCGCGGTGATCACCCAGCTCACGGGCAGCTCGCGCGGAGCCCTCCTGGCCCTGACCCTGTTCTTCGTGGCCGGGCTGCTGCTGCTCTGGAAACTGGGGCGCCTGGAGCGGCTTTCCCAAGCCGGACACCATTGAACCGCAAACCACCGGCAGCACGGAGGTTTCACTTGACGATCACGGTCAGGCGAGGCTAGAGCAGCCGATCGTTCGCAGCGAGCCGCGTCCCGCCGCTCCGCACCAGCCCCCTCGAGGCCCGTCATGCCCGCCCCTTCGCCGCGTCTGGCCGTCCCGGCCATGTTTCTGGCCGCCCTGCTCTGGAGCACGGGTGGCGTGCTCATCAAGAGCGTGGACCTACCCCCCCTGGCCTTGGCCGGGTACCGCAGCCTCATCGCCGCGCTGGTGCTGGTGCTGTTCACGGGGCTGCCGGGCCTGCCGCGCACCCGGCTGCAGGTCTCGGCAGCCGTGGCCTACGCCTGCACCGTGGTGCTCTTCGTGGCGGCCACCAAGCTCACCACCGCGGCCAACGCCATCCTGCTGCAGTTCACGGCGCCCATCCATGTGGCCCTGCTCTCGCCCTGGCTCCTGGGCGAGCCCACCTCCCGCCGGGACTGGATCACCATCGTCTGCGTCATGGGCGGCATCACCCTCTTTTTCCTGGACCATTTGAGCCCCACGGGCCTGCTGGGCAACATCCTGGCCCTGGGCAGCGGCGTGGGCTTCGCCTTCATGATCATCCTGCTGCGCAAGCAGCGCGGCGCCAAGCCCATCCGCTCCGTGGTGCAGGGCAATCTCCTGGCCATGCTCTGCTGCCTGCCCTGGATGCTGCAGTATCCGCCCCAGAGCGGCACGGAGCTGCTGCACATCTCCCTGCTGGGCGTGTTCCAGCTGGGGCTGCCCTTCCTGCTCTACACCTGGGCCGTGCAGCACGTGGGCGCGGTCACCGCCGTGCTGGCCCCCATCCTGGAACCGCTGTTCAATCCGGTCTGGGTGTTGTTGCTGGTGGGCGAGCGCCCCGGCCCCTATGCCCTAGTCGGCGCGGCCGTTGTCATCGGCGCCATTGCGGCGCGGGGGCTGGTGGGAATCCTGACCCTGCGCAACACCCGGCGCATCGTGGGCGCCTGAGGCGCCTATTCCGCCTCCTGCTCCAGGGCCTTGACCCGCAGGGCCAGCAGCGCCGCGCCCGAGGCCGGGCCCCAGTTGCGCAGAGCCCTGGGCAGCCGCACGCCCAAGAGCCGCAGGGTGTCCCGCAGCAGTCTCTGCTCCAGATCAAGGGGCGTTTCCGGCCAGTGCAGCCGGGCCAGCCGACAGAGCGGCGCGCCAAGACGGTGGCGGTGCAGGGTCAGGAGCAGGTCCACCCGCTCTCCGGCGGGCAGCAGGGCATAGTCCCGCAACCGCTCGGGCAGCGCGGCGGCTGCCTCCCCAGAACGACACCACTCCCCGGAGAGCCGCAGCCGCTGCCCCAGTTCCAGGGCCAGATCCGAGGGCAGGTGGTGGCAGAGCCCCATGTAGACCCAGAGCCCCGGGCTCCCGGCCAGGCGCTGCATCAGCCCCTGGGCGACGAGGCGCAGCTCCCGGTCCTGGGCAAAGGGCGGGAACCAGGCCTCCAGGCAGCGCCCCTTGGCCAATACGGCCAGGAACCGCCCCGGCGCGGGTCCGGCGCAGGCCTTGCGCAGCTCCTGGGCGATGCGCTCGGGCGCCACGCGCTCCAGACCGTGCTCCCGGGCGTGCTCCAGGGCCTGGAACAGCGCGGGGGTGAGGCCGAAACCCGCGAGCTGGGCCGCAAAACGCGCGGCGCGCACGGCCCGGCAGGGATCGTGGCCGAAGTTTTCCACAGCCACCGGGCGCAGCAGACGCGCGCCCAGATCCGCAAGGGCCAGGGGGTGGGCCTGCAGGGGCCCCCAGCGCCCTCCGGGCAACTGCTCCCGGGCCAGGGCGTTCACCGTGAGGTCGCGCAGGGCCAGGTCCGCCAGGATGTCCGGGGCCGGACTCAGGGTGTACTGGTCGCTGCCCAGAATGTAGACACCCTGGGGGCCGCCGCCCACGCGCTTGAGGCGGGGCAGCCGCTCGAGCAGCGCGGTCTCGTCCGCCTCCAGGACCACGAAATCCCGATCCGTCACGGGCCGCAGCAGCAGCGCGTCCCGCACGGCCCCGCCCACCAGATAGATACGCATGGGGCACTCCTCTCCCCCCGAACCTACACCCAGCTCCGGGTGCGCGTCCAGGCGGGGCTTGCGGTCCAGCGCGCTCCGTGGCCCTTGACGCGGTAAGGATTATTCCTTACTTTCTCCCTGTCCAACCAA
>CAZNSV010000159.1:0-2592 GCA_964575775.1 uncultured Desulfovibrionaceae bacterium | reverse complement strand
CGAAACCGCGGCGTTGACGTCCAAGGGGCAGGTCACCCTGCCCAAGTCCATCCGGCAGCTGCTCGGCGTGTCGGCCGGGGACAGGATCGTCTTCGAGGTGCAAGACGCCAGGGTCGTGGTCAGCCGCGCCGAGAGCGGCCCCCATGCGGACCCGGCCATTGGCGCGTTCCTGACCCTGCTGGAGCAGGACATCCGCGCCGGCAAGCAGCTCGGCCCCCTGCCCGAGGGGCTGCTGCGGTCCATGCTGACCGCGCTGGAAGCGACGCCCCCCGGCTCAACCGACGCCCCCGACGACGCAGACGGGGAGATCACGGGCGACGTGGCCCTGTGATGCAGCGCCATGGCTGGACGCTGCTCTTCCACGAGTGCCTGAGCGAGCAATTGCGCAAGCTGGAGCGGGCCAGTGCCCGGGCCCTGGCGCAGGATCCGGAAACCGCCGCCACCAACGCCAACGTGAAGCTGTTTCGAGCCCTGTCGCGCCTGATCCTGGAGACCATCCCCGCCGACCCCGGCCATGAGGCATACCGACAGGGCAACACCATGGAGCCGCAGTTCCGGCACTGGCGCCGCGCCAAGCTCGGCCGCCGCTTCCGGCTGTTCTTCCGCTTCGATTCCAGAGCCAGGGTGATCGTTTTTGCCTGGGTCAACGACGCCCATTCCCTGCGCGCGGCAGGCAGCCGCTGCGACCCGTACACGGTATTTCACAAGATGCTGCACCGGGGGCACCCACCGGACGACTGGGCCGCGCTGCTGGCGGCCTGCAAGACGGAGTGGTCAGCAAAGCCCCCTGCCCCCTGACCCGCCCCCCCAGAGCCCCCCATGGGTGGCAATCCCCGGCCGGATAGGCTATCGTGACCGGTGAAGCGAAGGAGCCCCTGTCATGAAAACCCGGCTCATGGGTATCAACCTGCTCGAAGAGCTCGAGCGCTCCGATTTCGCGGGCCTGCGCCGCGAGTTCATCCGGCGGGATTACGCCAGGGGCGCCCTGGTCTTCGGCCCCCGCCACCCGGAGAACATGGTCTTCATCGTGGCCGGGGGGCGCGCCAGGCTCTATCTGGCCTACGAGGAACGGGAATTCACCCTCTCCATCCTCCAGCCCGGGGACGTGTACACCACCCACACCCGCACCTTCGTCTCGGCCCTGGACGAGCTCTCCCTGCTGCTCATGCCCACCGAGCGCTTCGCCCGGCTGCTCACCAGCCACCCAGAGCTGACCCGCACCATGGTCCAGGTGCTGGGCGACATCCTGCAGAGCTCCTTTTCCATCATCCATTCCCTGGTCTTCAAGGACATCCCCCGCCGCGTGGCCGAGTTCCTGCACGTGGCCGCCTGCGAGCACGGCTGCGACACCGCCCAGGGGCGGCTCCTGCAGCTCAACGTGACCATCGAGCAGCTGGCCAACATCGTGGGCTCCACCCGCCAGACCGTGTCCGAGACCCTCACCCGCCTGGAGCGCGACGGCCTGGTTCTGCGCGAGGGGCGCGGGCTCTACCGCATCCCGGACCTCTGCGCCCTGGAAGCCTACGCCGCCGACCTCTGACCTTGCCTCGCCGCCCTGCGATTCGAGGAGTCACGTTTTTGTCGGCTAGCCGACAGACACAGCCCGCCTCGCGCGGTAGATTCCCTGGTGTACCGGAGCCGAACAGCGGCAGGGGCGCCCCAGGCTCTCCCGCCGCGCACCCATAAGCGAGGGAGGAACGCCCATGTCCGAGAAACTGCCCCCGAGACCCGAACACCTTTCCATCTGGCCCGATGCCCACGCCATGATCGAAAAAGCCCGGCGGGACGGTGTCCAGACCGTCTGGGACCGCCTGGCGGAGCAGCGCCCCGCCTGTAAGTTCTGCAAGCAGGGGCTGACCTGCGCCAAGTGCGTCATGGGCCCCTGTCGCATCACCCCGGACAAGGAGAAGAAGCAGCGCGGCGTGTGCGGCGCGGACGCGGACCTCACCGTGGCGCGCAACTTCGGCCGTTTCGTGGCCGCCGGCGCGGCTTCGCACTCGGACCACGGCCGCGACCTGGTGGAGACCCTGCTGGCCGTGGGCGAGGGCAAGACCACGGACTACGGCATCCGCGACGCCGCCAAATTGCGCCGCATCGCCGCCGAGGTGGGGTTGACCGTTGACGGCCAGGACGACAAGGCCGTGGCCAAGGCCCTGGCCGAGGCGTTCATTCAGGACTTCGGCTTCGCCACCGCGTCCGTGTCCTTCGTGAGCCGCGTGCCGGAAAAGCGCCGCGAGCTGTGGGCCAAGCTGGGCATCACGCCCCGGGGCATCGACCGCGACGTGGTGGAGATGCTGCACCGCACCCACATGGGCGTGGACTCCGACCCCGTGAGCATCTGCCTGCACGCGGCCCGGGTCTCCCTCACCGACGGGTGGGGCGGGTCCATGATCGCCACCGAGCTCTCGGACATCCTCTTCGGCACCCCCACCCCGCGCATGGCCAAGGTCAACCTGGGCGTGCTCAAGGCCGACCAGGTCAACGTGGTGGTGCACGGCCACAGCCCCATCGTCTCGGAGATGATCCTGGCCGCGGCCCGGGACCCCGAACTGCTGGACAAGGCCAAGGCCGCGGGCGCCAAGCGCATCAACG
>CAZNSV010000158.1:0-7127 GCA_964575775.1 uncultured Desulfovibrionaceae bacterium | reverse complement strand
CTACGTCTTCCTTGGCGGCCTCGGTTCCTGGGTCAAGCAGAACCAGGAAGCCTTGAAGCTCGACACCGCCGGGGAGCACGAGCTGACCCTGAACATGGCCCGCAAGTATCAGACCATCTTCATGGAGCTCTTGCGCAAGGAGCAGGACCGTCAGCAGGCTTCGGCCCAGGAGCGCAGCAACCTGTTGTTGTTCATCGTCAGCTCCCTGGTCTTCCTGGTGCTGTTCCTGTTGGTGCCGGTACTGCTCAAGATCGAAGAGAACACCCGCTTCTTCAAATAGGCCCCGAGCCCCGGGTGGCTCGGGTTCCGGACGCCCCACGCAGCCAGGCATCCACCAGGCTGCGTAGTTCCGCGCGCCCGGCCGGGTCCAGGCCCGCGGGATCGAAGCGCTCCCGGTAGTAGAGCTGCAGGGCCGGGAGCAGGTCCAGGGCTCCGGCCCGCTCCAGAAACTGCCCCCAGGGTTCTCCGGCGCCCCGCACCAGGCCGCGCGTGGCCAGGTGCTGTTCCACGGCCGCGAAGACCCGTTCCCCCACCGCTGCGGCCCGTTCCGCCTTCCGACGCCTGAGACGCAGCTGCCTGGCGATGCGCAGCCCCAGAAAGCCCAGCAGGGGCAGTGCCACCCAGAGCAGGGCCCGTTTGAGGGCGGCATCCTGCCCCAACCAGCGCCAGCGGGCAAAGGCGAAGGACAGTCGTTGCCGCAGGTCCGCCAGCCGCTCCGCCAGCCCGTATTCCCCTGCCTCATCTTCCGCCCAATTTGGGGGCGTGACGTCCAGCTCCACCCAGCGCCCCTCAACGTAAGCCAGGGCCCAGGAATGGGCATGGCGTTCGCGAACCACGTACAGCGATTCATCGGCGCTGAACTCGTGCACCGCGTAGCCCGCGGCGTAGCGGCTGGGGATTCCGGCCTGGCGCAGCAGGAACACCGCGGCGGTGGCGAAGTACTCGCAGTGTCCGGCGCGGCTGTGCTCCATGAATTCCCGCAAGGGGCTCAGCTCCGGGTGCTGCCGCGCGAGCTTCAGGGAATAGGCGTAGTTCGCGAAAAAGTAGCGCTGGATCAGCGCCAGCCGCTCTTCCGGGGTGTGCCGCGCCAGGCCCAGGGCCGTCACGATGCCCTCCAGAAAGGGGCGGTCCGCCGGACCCACGATGCGCTCCACCACACCGGGCGGAGCGTCCAGGCTCAAGCCAGGGGCGTACTCCGCCAGATAGCCCACCAGGCCGGGGGGGCGGATCACGATGAGACCGGCGTAGCGGTTCTGCTCCACCCGCCCCACAGGGAGTTCCCGCAGGCTCAGGGAGCCCAGGGGCGCGGGCAGCATGCCCAGGCGCCGCCAGAACTGCTGATAGATGCGCAGTTCCCGCCGGGGAGCGGCGACAATGGCCCGGCGGCGCGGCGCTTCCGCTTCTCCCGAGGCGTCCCGCAGGGCCCAGGCTCCCAGGCCCTGGGTATCGCCCGGAGCGTCCAGGGGGCTGAACTCCGCGTTGGTGGCGTGCCAGGTCTCGCCCGAGAGAAAGTCGTAGGTGGCCTCGCGCAGGAGAAAACCCGAGGGCAGGGGCTGTTCCGACGCCACCCGCAGCACGATGCGCCCCGAGCCCTTGAGCTCGCCGATGGCGCCCAGGGCGGTACTGCGCTTGAAGGGATCGGCCCGGGCCCAGCTGCGCACCAGCTTCTGTACCTCATGGATGGACCACTGCCCCCCATAGGCCAGCAGCAGCACCACCACCAGGGCCAGGGCCCATTTGGCCGCGTGGTATCTGCGGGGGCGCAGCCCCCACAACCACCAGGCAAAGATGAGACCCATGGCAGGAAAGAACAGGTCGGAGCGGGTGTTGGCGGCTCCGGCGGCAAAGAGGCAGAGCACCGCGTAGAGGGGGAGAAAGCTGAAGACCAGGGGCTTGCGCTGGGCCAGGGTCCGCTTGCGCCGCAGGGCCCCGAAGAGCGCGAGCAGCGTGGTGGTGCGGCTCTCCGAGGCCGCCTCGGCCAGGGCCATGGGGAGCAGGGTCAGGGGCAGCCACTGCACCAAGCGCAGCAGCACGGGCTCGTCCTCGGGGATCAGGGCCAGGTACAGGGCCTGCCCCAGAAAGAGCAGCACGCAGAGGTCCGCCATGCGGCCGAATTCCAGGGCCTGGAAGGCAAAACCCGGACGCAGGCGCCGCGCCGCCTCCAGACAGAGGGCGGTGCCCATGCCCCACAACCAGAGCTCGTTCTGCCAGCCCCAGAAGAGCAGCACGGCCCCAGCCAGCAACGGGGGCAGGGGCAGGACGTACCGCTCCCGTTCGGGGTGCTGGGTCCGGACTGGTTCCGGTGTCGAACCGGGGCTCAGAGCCGCCACAAGGCCTCCTGCAATCGCTCGGGCGAAAGGTCTTGCGGCGTGAGCACCAGGCCCCGGCCGGGCAGGGTTTCGGGTGCGACCTCCCGCCCCCGCCAGGGCAGGACCAGGCACAGGGTTTCCACCCCCGCCCCCCGCAGCCCCGCCAACAAGGCGCGACGCGGCTCGTCCAGCCCCAGCAGAATGCAGATGCAGCCGCTCATCTTGGGCGCGTGCCCCTGCACCAGGTCGGCCAGAGCCGAGAAGGGGCGTTCCAGCATGGGGCGTACCCCGGCCAGGATCTCCAGCAGGTCCTGACACTGCCCCAGGCCGCGTCCGGCCGTGACGCAGTGGGCCTGCCCCCCGACGAACAAGAGGTCCAGCAGGGTTTCGGCGGCGCGGGGTGCGGTGGCCACGGAAGCGGCCAGGCTCACGGCGGTCTCGAAACAGTCCTGCTCCCGGCTTGTGGGG
Organism: uncultured Desulfovibrionaceae bacterium; assembly: GCA_964575775.1. Taxonomy (GTDB): domain Bacteria; phylum Desulfobacterota; class Desulfovibrionia; order Desulfovibrionales; family Desulfovibrionaceae; genus CAZFCK01. The sequence goes on along the minus strand of CAZNSV010000158.1, from coordinate 4,350 downwards.
CGCTGCTGCGGCGGGGGAAAGGTGTCCAGCACCAAGCCTTGGCGGGTGAAGAACTCTTCCTGGAATTCCTTGACGATGGGTTTGCCGTGCCGGGCCCAGCTGCGCCAGTGGATGTGCCGCATGGGGTCGCCGGGGCGGTATTCGCGCACGGTGACGAATTCGCCTTCCTCGCCGATGCGTCCGGCCAGGTGCAGCCCGCCGCGCTGCCGTCGCCGCCCCCCTCCCAATTGCAGGGGGGGCATCGCATGGAGGCGAGGCAGGACCGTGAGGCTCTGTTCGGCCGGCAGCGGTGCCACGGCCCGGAAGATGCCCAGGGGCTCGGGCAGGGCCAGGGCGCTTTCGGTAAAGCGCAGGGTGCCACGCCGCTCCGGGGTGAAGCGAAGGCGCAGGGAGCGCTCTGCGCCTGGGGGCAGATCGGGCACGGCACACTCGAGGACCTGGCGAGCCTGCCCCTTTTGGAGACGGTGCCAGGCCTTGCGGACCGCGTTGGGCACCAGGGGGGCGGGTTGCGGCTCCGATGCGCCCGCTTCGCTTTCCGACGGCAGCAACGGCATGGGGCACTCCAGCAACTGCAGGGAGCGCTGCCACTGGTCGGAGGTGTTGCGCAGGGTCATGGCGTATTCCAGGGGACTGCCCACCACGGCCGTGGAGGGCAGGTCGCGCAGCAGGCGGAAGTGCGCGGCTCTGAGGCGGGGGCGTTGGGCCAGGCAAAAGCCCAGGATCAGCAGCGCCAGGAACAAGGCAAAGAGCTGGTAGTTCATGGTGGCGCCGGTGTTCATGACGAAGAACAGGGACAGGGCGTAGCAACCCAGCACGGTCTTGCCCAGGGGGGTGAAGCGCAGCATGGAGCGCTGCCCCACCTCGTGAAACGCGGCGCGCAGGGCGGCGAGGCGCCGGAGCAGGTCGCGCAGGGCAGGGCGCACACGGGGCATGGTCGGGCCCCCGGGCTCAGGCCGGAACGGCCAGGGTCTGGAGGATGTCGGCCACGATGCGCTCGGCCTCCTCGCCGCTGAAGCGGGCTTGGGACTCGAGCCCCAGGCGGTGGGCGATCACGGGCACGGCCGCCTCCTGCACGGCCTCGGGGGTGACGAACTCCAGCCCGTCCAGCAGGCAGAGGGCCTGGGCGCAGCGCATGAGGGCCAGGGAGGCGCGGGGGCCGGCGCCCAGACGCACCCCCGGGGCCCGGCGCGTGGCCGCCACCAGCTCCACCGCGTAGCGCTTGAGCTCGTCGCCCATGCGCACCCGCTCCACGGCGCGGCGCAGGTTCAGGGCCTCGGCCAGGGAGCAGACGGGGCGCACCCGCTCCAGGGGGTGCTCCCGAGCCTGGTCCGTGAGGATGGCCACTTCCAACTCGGGGCTGACGTAGCCCATGCCGCAGCGCATGGCGAAGCGATCCATCTGGGACTCGGGCAGGGGGAAGGTGCCGTGGAAGTGGGAGGGGTTCTGGGTGGCCACCACGAAAAAGGGCTCCTGCAGGGGGTGCAGCACGCCGTCGATGCTGACCTGCTCCTCGGCCATGGCCTCGAGCAGGGCGGACTGGGTGCGGGGGGAGGCGCGGTTGATTTCGTCGCCCAGGAGGATGTTGGTGAACACGGGCCCCCGGTGCAGGCGGAAGGCCTGGCTGCCCTGGTCATAGACCGAGACGCCCAGGATGTCCGAGGGCAGGAGGTCCGGGGTGAACTGGATGCGGGTGAAGCGGGCGTCCATGGCCCGGGCAAAGGCCTTGGCCAGGGTGGTCTTGCCGGTGCCGGGCACGTCCTCGATGAGGATGTGCCCCTTGCCGGCAAAGCAGGCCAGGAGCAGGCGCAGCACGCGGCTCTGGCCGCGGATGACGGAGGCCATGGCACCGCGCAGGGCGGCGGCGGTCTGCACGGCCAGGGGGAAATCGGCCTCGGGGCTGGGGCGGGGCGTGGTCATGGCGGCTCCGGTTGGGGGTTGTGGACAGTTAGTGGTAGCCGAAGCCAGAGGCGCTGACAACCTCGGGTGCGAACGCGCCGGGTGGGGGAGCGGTGGCGTGGAGGGGGGAGGGCGGGTTGGTTCCGAAATACACTCATTGTTTCAGGATGTTGCCTGGCCATTGTCACGGCTTTGTCATGGAATCTTCACCGTTGCAGAACAGTGCCGTCACCGGACACGGGGTAGAGGGCGGCAAGTGCTTGCGGCATCCGGCCGCGACAGACTCAACCACAGCAACGAGGGAAGTAGCATGCACAAGAAGACGTTTGCCGTTTTGTTTCTGGCTCTGGCGCTGTGCGTCGCGAGCCTCTGCCCGGCCTGGGCGTCCGGCACAGCCAAGTACGTGTTCCTGTTCATCGGGGACGGCACGGGCTTTCCGCAGCGCAACGCCGCCGAGCTGTATCTGGCCGCGGCCAAGGGCCTGGAGCGTCCCGAGCAGGCCAAGCTGGTCATGAACACCTTCCCGGCCCAGGGTGTGAACACCACCTACGACCTGTCCAGCGTCATTCCCGACTCCGCCTCCACGGCCACGGCCCTGACCACGGGCAACAAGACCAAGTCCGGCACCATCAACATGGACTACGACGGCAAGGTGGCCTACGAGACCATCGCCGAAGTGGCCAAGCAGCAGGGGCGCAAGGTGGGCGTGATCTCCACCGTGTCCCTGGACCACGCCACCCCGGCGGCCTTTTTCGCCAAGGTGCCCAGCCGCAACCAGATGTACGACATCAGCATGCAGATGGTGAACTCCGGCTTCGACTACTTCGCCGGGGGGCAGCTCAAGGCGCCAGTGGACAAGAAGGACCCCGCCAAGCCCAATGCCTTGGATGTGGCCAAGGAGAACGGCTACAAGGTGATCATCGGCCGCGAGGGCCTGGACGCCGTCAAGCCCGGGGACAAGGTCATCGCCATGAACGAGAAGGTGGATAAGGACGCCGCCATGTACTACACCATCGACCAGGCCGACGGCGAGCACGTCACCCTGGCCGAGTACGTGGCCAAGGGCATCGCGCTGCTGGACAACCCCAACGGCTTTCTCATGGGCATCGAGAGCGGCAAGATCGACTGGGCCTGCCACGCCAACGACGCCGCCGCCGCCATCCACGACACCCTGGCCATGGACGAGGCCGTTGCCGTGGCCGTCAAGTTCTACGAGCAGCACCCCGAAGACACTCTGATCATCGTCACCGGCGACCATGAGACCGGCGGCATGACCATCGGCTTTGCCGGCACCCAGTACTCCTCCTTCGTGGACAAGATTCAGCACCAGAAGATGAGCTACATCGAGTTCGGCAAGCAGATCGACGCCTACCGCGAAGCCCACACCCCCGAGACCGCCAAGTTCGAGGACGTGCTGCCCCTGATCAAGGAGGCCTTTGGCCTGTACGTGCTGGGCGCCGAGGAAAAGGCCAAGCTGGAGGCCGCCGTGGCCGCGGGCAAGGCCGAGGGCGCCGACGACGCCGCCAAGAAGGCCGCAAAGGCTGCCGAGAAGGAACTCAAGTACAGCCTGGCCCTCACCGACCTGGAGCTGGATGTGCTGGAGGGCGCCTTCCGCCAGAGCATGCTGGGTGAAAAGGAGCGGGCCAAGGACGACCTGACCTACCTGCTCTACGGCGGCTACGAGCCCCTGTCCGTGAAGCTCACCACCATCCTGAACAACAAGTCCGGCATCGCCTGGACCTCCTACTCCCACACCGGCGTGCCCGTGCAGACTTCGGCCCTGGGCGTCTCCGCCGAGAAGTTCAACGGCTACTACGATCAGACCGACATCTACCACAAGATGATGGAGATTTCCGGCCTGGCCATGTAGCCTGAGCCTGGATTCGACCCTTCCGGCGGGGCGTGCCCAGGCACGTCCCGCCGTCTTGCAACCGCAGCCAAGGCAACGACAATGAAGCATCTCAGGCATCGCGACGTGATCTTTTCCCTGCTGGTGGCCGCGGGCATCGGCCTGCTGCTCTTCCTGCCCGACCTTTTCGTCAGCCCCTACGCCAAGCCGGAACAACGTTACCGGGGGCTGGTCCTGGCCGTGGACAACACCCACCTGCAGCAGTACGGCTTCGTCAAGGGCGGCAGCCAGACCCTGACCGTGCGTCTGGAGACCGGCCCCCAGCAAGGGCAGGAGGTCAAGGCCGGGAACCTGCTCATGGCCAAGATGGAGAGCGACAACATCTACGCCGAGGGCGACCGGGCCTGGGTGGTGCTGACCACGGACGTGGACGGTGAAGTCGTCTCGGCCATGGCCTACGACCACCACCGCATGGGTATCGAGATCTATCTGCTGGCAGCCTTCGGGCTGCTGTTGGTGGGCTTTTGCGGCTGGGGCGGGGTGCGGGCCCTGCTGTCCTTCGGCTTTGCCGTGCTGCTGCTCTGGAAGGTCTTTCTGCCCGGGGT
>CAZNSV010000157.1:0-7185 GCA_964575775.1 uncultured Desulfovibrionaceae bacterium | reverse complement strand
CATGGCTTTCGCCATTGCCTCTGGCGTGCCGCCGGAGCGGGGGCTCTTCACCGCCATTGTGGCCGGGTTCGCCATTTCGGCCCTTTCCGGCAGCCGCTATCAGATCGGCGGCCCCACCGGCGCCTTCGTGGTCATCATCGCCGGGGGGGTGGCCAGACACGGCTACGACGGCCTGGTGACCGCCACGCTCATTGCCGGCGTGCTCCTCCTGCTCATGGGTTTTGTCCGGCTGGGGCGCTACATCAAGTTCATCCCCTATCCCGTGACCACCGGCTTTACCGCGGGCATCGGGCTCCTGATCTTCTCGTCCCAGGTCAAGGACCTGCTGGGGCTGCCCCTGGAGCACGCCCCCGCGGAGTTCTTCGAAAAATGGGCGGCCTATTTCCACAGCGGCGCGCCCGATCCCCTGACCATGGGGCTGGGGCTGGGCACCCTGCTGCTCATGCTGCTGGTGCGGCACTACATTCCACGCATCCCGGCGCCCCTGGCCGGAGTGGTGGGGGCCTCCCTGGCCGTGACCCTGTTCGGCCTGCCCGTGGAGACCATCGGCACCCGGTTCGGCGGCGTGCCCGCCACCCTGCCCGAGTTCGGCCTGGACCTGCCCAGCCTGGACATGGTGCGTCAGGTCTTTCCCGAGGCCCTGACCATCGCCCTGCTGGCCGGCATCGAGTCCCTGCTCTCCGCCGTGGTGGCCGACGGCATGACCGGGGAACGCCACAATGCCAACACCGAGCTGGTCGGCCAGGGTGCGGCCAACATCCTCTCCGTCTGTTTCGGGGGCATTCCCGCCACGGGCGCCATTGCCCGCACAGCCACCAACATCAAGTGCGGGGCCTTTTCCCCGGTCTCGGGCCTGTTGCATGCCGCGCTGTTGCTGCTCTTCCTGCTCTTTCTCGCGCCGCTGGCCGACGGCATCCCCCTCTGCAGCCTGGCTGCGGTGCTCTGCCTGGTGGCCTGGGACATGAGCGAGGTGCGCAAGTTCAAACGGCTGCTCACGGCGCCCCGCTCTGATGTGCTGGTGATGCTCCTGACCTTCGCCCTCACCGTGGCCGTGGACCTGGTGGTGGCGGTGCAGGTGGGCGTGGTGCTGGCCGCGCTCCTGTTCATGCGCCGCATGAGCGAAATCACCGACGTCTCCCGGCCCAACTGGTTGACCGAGGAGGCCCTGGCTGGGGGCGAACCCGGCAACGGCGACAGCAAGCAATACCCGCCCCTGCCTCCTGGCGTGGACATCTACCAGATCAACGGCCCGTTCTTCTTCGGGGTGGCGGACCGGCTGCACGACGTGCTGGGGATCATGCGCAATCTGCCCAAGGTCTTCATCCTGCGCATGAAGCGGGTGGGCGCCCTGGACGCCACAGGCCTCAACGCCCTGGAATCGTTCGTGAAGACCTGCCGCAAGGAAGGCTGCGTGGTGCTGCTGGCCGAGGTCAACCCACGGGTGCGGGGCGTCATCGCCAGGATGCAGAGCCACCACATCATCGGCGAGGAGAACATCTACGAAGACCTGGATACCGCCATCGCCCGTTCGCGGGAGCTGGTGTGGGAGGAGAAGGAGCGTTGAGGGAAGGGCCCGACACCGCCTCCGGTCAGATCTGTATGGCCTGAAGTTGTACGATCAGATCTCCACGTCTGAAGGTCGCCGAGAGCTGTTGCAGGGACACTTCACGCCCCCCGTACAATGTGCTCAGGGCATTCTTGATGTCGTCGTGCGCGGCGCGGAAGTACGCCTCGCCCAGATTGTCGACTTTTTCCTTGGCAGCAGGGAAAGTTTTATGGTCGAGCCCCGGCAAGTCGACATCGAGATCCCTGAGCAGTCTCCGCCCCATCTGCATGGCAATGAAGCAAGAGGCGTAGCTTACGAAAAGAGCATCCTCCGGGGCGGGGCGTTTCCGATGATTCTCCGCGATGCGGTAAAGCAGCACGGCAATCACCGCCTGGGCACCGTTGAGTGTTTCCGTGAAGATGCGGTCGTAGAGTTTGCCGAAATGTTCGCGGGTAAAGAACTTCGCTTGATGCGGGGCCATGCGCCAGATTGCCAGGATGGCCTCGGCCGCCGTGCCCGAGGTGATGTCCGTGGCCTTGGTCGCCGAATCCATCCGCTTGCGCCGGTAAGTGTACCCGAGATCCCTGATACTGAGCTCCAACCGCTGCTGCCTGGCGTCATTGGAGCGTAAATCCTTGAGATCAACAGGATTTTGGCTATTGGTGGCGTGCGTGATCTGCAGCACGATATCTTCATTGTCTTTCGGCAACTTATAGATACGCACCAGCACCGTTGCGTCTTCCGGCATTGCCCTGTTGGTCCTGTGCATCTCCTCAAGGGTCTTCAAGATGGTCATGCAGGTCTGACCGCCATTGACGATCTGCAGGTTCTCCACCTTGACCTGATAGTCGCTGCTGAGCAGGGCATTATGCACGAAGTCGTCGCAGACAAAGGTCAACCCGTTATTGAAAAAATAAAAATTTGAAGGGCAGGTTGACAGTAACGTCTCGCGGATTCCCTCGTTGACTCTATTCCCGTGCAAGCCAAGGTAGCGCCGAATGTTGCGTTCCAACAGGCGCTCACCATGACGCTGCATGAGCAAGGCAATTTCCGAGACCTGAATGCGGCCAAGACAAACCCGGCTGAAATTCAGATCCTCAACCACAGCCTTGCCCGTCAAGCGCAAGGTTTCGTCAACAGGCTTGATCCGTTGCAGGACCCCGATCAGGACGTCATGGTTCACGTGCTCCCAGGTCACCTGTTCGCCGAATCCCGCGCGCTCGATAGCCTCCTGGGCCGCGGCGTTCCACTTGCGCCCGTTGTTGCAAAACACGACCCGGACCTTTGGAATGGAGCCATCGCGCACCATGGAGCGGGCCGCTTCCACCTTGACTTTGAGCCGCCTGTTGATCGCCTCCAGGGTCGCGTTGGGGTCGAAGATGTAGCGTACGGCGTTGATCATCGCATTGACGCCGCTCTCCGGAAACTCTGATTGTCCCTGCAAATCAGCCTTGTACTTACCCTGAAACAACGTCACAGAAAACTCACCGTCGATATCCTCGGTCAGATGCAGGGCATCTATCCCGAAATCCCCACCCCCCTCGGTCAGGCAATCAAAAGCTTCCTCCAAATCCAAATCGAGCATGGTCTTGACACACAAGTACACGAAAGCTAGCGACTTTAACCGCGTAGGTTCGCTTATTCCCAATTCCAGAGCAGACCTTTCTTTAATATCCTCGGACACGCCGACCATTCGCTGGTCAATTATTGACACATTTATATTCATAAAATGTACCACCTTTCTTGTTATACCCACAGATACGTGCCACACTACTACATACTCAACTTGAAGCGCAACACCTTTTTCGCACCCGCTCCAAGACCCGTTCCAGCACCCCCGCGATGCTCAGGTCGCCGGTATCCACCAGCACCGCATCCTGCGCGGGGCGCAAGGGCGCCAGCTCCCGGGTGCGGTCCTGCTCGTCCCGGGCCCGAATCTGCTCCGTCAACTCCTTCAGGGGCGGACAGGGCGCGCCCAACTCCTGCAGTTGCAGGGCCCGACGCCGGGCACGGACCTCGGGTGCGGCATCCAGAAAGAACTTGCAGCTGGCCTGGGGAAAGACCACCGTGCCCATGTCGCGCCCCTCGGCCACAAGCGCGGTCTCGCGCCCCAGCGCCTGCTGTTGCTCCCGCAGCAGCTCGCGCACCGGGGCCCGCTTGGCCAGGGTGGAGGCCAGCATGCCCACGGTTTCGGTGCGGATCTCCGCCCCCAGCACCCGACCGTTGCAAACCAGTTGCGTGGCCTCGCCCGCCCCTTGCAGGGCAAAACGCAGACCCTGGAGCCGCGCCCTGAGTGTCGCGTCGTCCTGATCCACGCCTTGTGCCCCCAGCTGCAGGGCCACGGCGCGGAACATGGCCCCGGTATCCAGGTAGGCCAGCCCCAGCTCCCGGGCCAGGGCCTTGGCAATGGTGCTTTTCCCCACCCCGGCCGGGCCGTCCAGGGTGATCAGCAGCAAGGGGGCGCTCATGCCTTGGGGCTCCCCTTTGCCAACAGGGTCGCCAGCTCTTGCAGAAACAGACGGTTCTCCTCGGGATTGCCCACGCTGACCCGCAAGTGGTCCGGCAGGCCGGAACTGGCCAAGGGGCGCACGATCACCCCGCGCCGCAGCAGCCCTTCAAAAAGCTCCTGGGCCGTGGGTCCCCCCGCCGGGGGCGTCATGAGCAGGAAATTGGCCTGGGAAGGCCAGACCGTGCAGCCCAGAAGCCCCAGCTCCTGTTCCAGGTAGGCGAGCCCCTCCCAGGTGGTCTCCAGGGAGGCCTGCACGAAGGCCTGGTCCTCCAGGGCCGCCAGCCCGGCCTCCTCGGCCATGAGGTTCACGCTGAAGGGCAGCCGCACTCGCCAGAGGTAGTCCGCCAGCCAGGCCGGGAACACGCCGTAGCCCAGCCGCAGCCCGGCCAGGCCGTAGAGCTTGGAAAAGGTGCGCAACAGCACCACGTTCTGCAGCTCCTTGCCGTCGGCCAGGCGGGAGAGCAGGCTGTGGGCGGCCTGGTCGCGCACGAAATCGATGTAAGCCTCGTCCACCACCAGCAGACAGTGTTCGGGCAGGGCCCGGGCAAAGGCCTCCAACTGCGCTGCCGTGGCGGTGTAGCCGGTGGGGTTGTCCGGGCTGGTGAGGAAGATCAGGGCGGTGCGCTCCGTTACCGTGTCCAGCAGCCCCTGCCAGGGAATGGAGAAGTCCGCCTCCAGGGGCACCTGCCGGAAGGCCACGCCGCACAGCTTGGCCTGCAGCTGGTACATGCTGAAGCAGGGGCGGCAGGCCAGGACCTCATCGCCCCCGTGCTCCCCACCGGGGCGACAACGCACCCGGATGAGCAGGTCGATGAGCTCGTCGGACCCGTTGCCCAGGACCAGGCGTTCCACGGCCACGCCGAGATGCGCGGCCAGGGCCTTGGCCAGTCGGGGGGTGGAGGAGTGGGGGTAGCGGAAAACCATGTCGGCCCGCTCCCGGAGGCGGTTCACCACCAGGGGGGAGGCCCCCAGGGGGTTTTCGTTGCTGGCCAGCTTGACCACGCGTTGCAGATTGTAGCGTTCCTTGATTTCATCGATGGTCAACCCGGCGGTGTAGCGCTTGCTCTGCAGCACTTCGGGGCGCAGGAACCTGGCAGGGGATTCGGTCGGCACCTGCGACCCGGACTCGGAATCGAAAGACATGCGGCTCTCCTTGGCATGAAGGCCCGGGACGGATCCCGGGCCAGTATGATTGCTGAACTGCGAGCGCCGGTTAGCTTGCGTTCCGACGCTCCAATGTGTTGTGACCGCCGTGCGGCATGAGGGGCGGGGCCGGGCGGTTGCCCCCCGGCTCCTGGCGGTGTTGCTCGCGCCCCCTGGTTTACGGCCTGACGGTCAGTACCGGAATGGGCGAGCTCTTGACCACCTTTTCGGCCACCGAGCCGAAGAGGATGCGGTCGATGCCGGTGCGGCCATGGGTGCCCATGATGATCAGGTCCACCTGCTCCTCCTGGGCCACGCGCAGGATCTCCTCGGCAGCGTAGCCCGTGACCACCTTGCCTTCCACGTCAGCGCCCTTGAAGTGCTCCACCAGGTAGGTCTCCATGGTCTTCTCCGCGCCGGAGACGATCTCGCCCACGAAGTTCTCGATGGAGTTGGGCGGTACGTGGAACCCCACGTACTGCGACAGGGAAGGCGCGGCATAGAGCACCAGGAGCTTGGCCTTGTGCATCTCCGCGAATACCATGGCGTAGTCGGACACCTTGCTGCTGGAATCCGAAAAGTCCACCGCGCAAAGAATCTTCTTGATCTGGGTCATACTCGTTCTCCTTTCACCTGTCGGTTCAAGTGTCGGAAATCCGCTCCGCCCGGCGCGGCTCTCCCCCGCCGGGGGCTAAAGCGCTGCGCATTGCAACCGATGAAGCATACATGATTTTTGCCAGAGCTGCGGAAAATAGACAAGGTCTTTCTCATGGGCTAGATTGCCTTGCACAGGATCCGGCCCATAGGCTCCGGGCGCAGCGGCGTTCTTCGCCTGTGCGCTGGGCACAGACGGGGCCCCTTGAGGCAATTTCTGCCCTGCGAGTTTCGACATTTCAACACCTTACATGACACTCTTCCTTTGGCAGGCTTCTTGCTTCACTGGCAGCAAACAGCAGAGAGGTGCACGATGAAGATCCGAACCGAACAGATCAGCCCCTTGCAGCAGCAGGACCGAGAGCGGGTGAGGGAGCGTGAGGAAACAGGGAAGTTCGGCGAACTGCTCGCACAGGAAGTGCACAAGACCTCGCCTCAGCCAACGGATCAGGCGTCGGCGGCCCTTGCGGGCGCTCGGGCGCTGGGTGCCACCCAGCTCCTGGCGACCCAGTCGGCAGCCACCACGGACACTCAGAGCGCAACAGAGCAGAAGGTCATGGAAAACATCGACAGTCTCCTGAGCAAATGGGAAAATTATGCCCAACAGTTGAGCACGCCCCTGGCCGAGGAGAGCCTGCGGCAGGCCTACGGCATGCTCGAAACCATCCAGGACGGCGTGCAGCGCCTCAAGTCCGACGCGCCCAATCTGGGGCAGAGCAACCCCTCGCTGCAGTCCATGGTGGACGAGATCGAAATCCTGACCGTCACGGAACAGTTCAAGTTCAACCGCGGGGACTACCTCTAGCCTGACACTTCGCACAGGCGTCTTTCAGGCTGTACCCACGCAGACGCTTCGGTTTATTTCTGGAGCAGAAAGTGCTTAGCTTTCTGCTCCGGCCGCGAACTCCCGCAGGGGCGCGTAGACCGGTCCGCCAGGACCCAAACGGCTCTGCCAGAGCACGAAGCGCTCCATGCGACAGGGCGACCAGGCCCAGGCCTGCAGGCGTCGCAGCATTGCCTGCCAGTCATCGCCCCCGTGGGCATGCTTGATCCGCGCCACGGTCAGATGAGGCCGGAAGGGGCGTTCCTCCCGGGGGATGCCCAGGGGCACCAGGGCCTCTTCCACGGCCCGGGCCAGGGCCATGCTTTCCCCCGCACCCTGTTGCAAGCCCGTCCAGAGCACCCGCGGCTGCCAGGGCCGTTTGGGATGCGGGGGCGGAAAGAAGCCCGCACCCCCGGCCTGCAGCGTGAACCCCTGCCAGACCACACCCGCCAGGCTCTCCACCAGGGGCGGCAGCGCCGCGTCCTCGGTCTCGCCCAGAAACTTCAGGGT
>CAZNSV010000156.1:0-7192 GCA_964575775.1 uncultured Desulfovibrionaceae bacterium | reverse complement strand
GGTACTCGAACTTGTCCACGGCCTTCATCAGGCCGATGTTGCCCTCCTGGATCAGGTCCAGGAACTGCAGGCCGCGGTTGGTGTACTTCTTGGCGATGCTCACCACCAGGCGCAGGTTGGCGCGGATGAGCTCCTGCTTGGCGCGCTGGGCCGCGTAGCTGCCCCGGCGGATGCGCCAGAGCACCTCTTCCAGCTCGCCCACCTGGTGGCAGCACTTGTCCTGCAGGCGCAGCAGAATCTCCATCTTGCCGGAGATCATCTCCTTGAAGGAGAACAGCTCCTCCACGGTGAGGTGGAGCTGTTCCGCGGCCACCAGGGGGTTGATGCTGCGCTGGTCCAGCTGGCGGAACAGTTCCTGGATCTCGGCCTGGGTCTTGCCCGTGGAGAGGATGTAGGCGGAGAGGTCGCGCTGGCAGTTGTGCATCTGGCGCACGTAGTCGTTCACGGTCTCGATGATGCGGTCGATGAGGGTCTTTTCCAGCTTGATGTCGCGCAGCCGGTTGACCACCTCTTCCTTGTAGACCATGATGTCTTTCTGCACGCCGAAGACGCGGCGGTCCAGGCGCGCGCACTCGTCCATGCGTGTGAAGATGCGACGTTTCTTGCGAAAGATGTTCTTGATCTCGTCCAGCAGGTGGATGACCCGCTGGCGCTGGCTCATCTCGTCCTCGCTGGGGTCGTCCTCCTCGATGGTCTTGACCACGTCCTTGAGCTTGATGCGGTTCTGGCGCAGGTCCTCGCCCACGTTGATCAGCTCCTCGATGGCCACGGGCACTTCCACCAGGGCGAAGAGCACGTCCAGCTCACCGGCCTCGATCTTCTTGGCGATGTAGACCTCGCCCTCGCGATCCAGCAGCGGCACCGCCCCCATCTCGCGCAGATACATGCGCACCGGGTCCGTGCTGCGGGAGGAGTAGTCGGCAGAGTCTTCGTCTTCGGTGAGGTCCAGCTGCGTGCCCCCGGATTCCTCGTCGCTCTCCTGGGGCGTGATGCCCAGCTTCTTCACTTCCTTCTCGGAATCCACGATGGCGATGTCGAGCTGATCGAAGATCCCGATGATCTCCTCGATCTGCTCCGGCGTGTTCACTTCCGACGGCAGGGCCTTGTTCACCTCGTCGAAGGTCAGAAAGCCGTTGACCTTCCCCTTGGCGATCAAGGTCTTGATCTGCTGAATCTCCTTAATGTTGCCCATCATTCCTCCCGAGTGTCTGTTGCAAAACTCTGAGCAGCTCCAGATCGTCCTGCCCTGCCTGCGGCAGGCTGCGCGTGATGGCGGCCTGCTTCTCCTTGGCACGTTCGAGCTCCAAAAACTGCAAGATGCCCTCCAGTTCCGCCGCCTCGCTCTCCTGGAGCGCCTGGCAGTCCAGGCGGCACTGGATGAAAAATCGTTTCTCCTGCTCCCCCAGCAGGGGCAGCACATCCCCGCCCTGCGCCTCCTGCAGGGTGGCCCAGAGCTGTCGGGCCCAGGCGTCCACCATGAAACGCCCCGCCCCGGCCACGTGCAGCCGCGGCACGTGCTGTGGGTAGCGCACCGCGAAGCTCAGCAGCTGGCGCTCGTGCTTCTGGCGCAGGGTCTCGCCCCCTTGGGGTACCCGCTCCTCCGGCCTCACGGGCCGCCCGAAGCGCTCGCTGCGTCGCCCCGGATAACGCCCGGTGGGTGCGGCTTTCTGGCTGGGAGGGGCACCGGGGGTGAGCAGACTGCGCAACTCCTCCTCCGCCAGCCCCAACCCCTGGGCCAGGCGTGGGATGTACACGGACAAGAGCGCCGGGTCGGCCAGCTCCTTGGCAAAGGAGCGGGTCCACTCCAGCATCTCCTTGGGTGAGGAGTTCTCGCGGATGCTCTTGAGACAGTACTCCAATCCGTCCATGGCCTCCTGCAGCAGGCTGTCCAGGGCCGGTTTGCCCTGCTTGCGCAGCAGGCTGTCCACGTCTTCGCCTTCCGGGAACAGCACCACGCGGCAGCCCAGCCCCCGCAACAACAGCATGCGCGCGCTGCGCAGGGCAGCCTGGCGTCCGGCGCGGTCGCCGTCGAAGAGCAGGTCCACCCGCGAGCAGAAACCCGAGAGCCGCTTGATCTGCTGCTCCGTGAGGGCCGTGCCCAGCACGCCGCAGGCATTGGCGTAGCCGAACCCGTGCAGGGTCAGCACGTCCATGTAGCCTTCCGTGAGCAGGGCGCAACGGGTGTGGGTAATGGCCCGCCGGGCCTGGAACAGGCCGTAGAGATGGTCGCCCTTCTTGTAGATGGCCGTGTCGCTGCTGTTGATGTATTTCGGGTCCTGGTCCGATCTAATCACTCTGCCGCCGAAGGCAATGACCTGTCCCGAAAGATTGTGGATGGGGAACATGAGCCGCTCCCGGAAGCGGTCAAAGACCCGGTTGCGCTCGTTTTTCGAGAGCAGCCCGGCCTTGGCGGCCTGTTCGGGGGCAAAGCCCTTCTGGCGCAGAAAGCCGAGCAGGTCGTCCCAGCCCGGCAGGCTGAAGCCCAGCCCGAAGGCTGCGGCCAGTTCGGCGTCGGTGCCGCGCCCCTGCAGATAGGCGCGGCAGGTCTGCCCCTGCGGGCCTTGCAGGTTCTGGCGGAAACGGTTCTGGGCCTGGGCGTACATCTCCAGGCAGAGCCGGGTGAAGTCGCGCTCCTGGCGTTGCTCCGGGCTGAACTGCCGCCCGGCGCTTTTGCGCAGGGTCACGCCCGCCTCGGCGGCCAGCTGCTCCACGGCTTCGCGGAACTCCAGGCCATTGATGCGCGCGAAGAAATCGATGACGTCGCCGTGGGCCTGACATCCGAAACAGTAGAAGAAGCCTTCCTGCTCGTTCACGGAGAAGGAGGGTTTGGTCTCCTGATGGAAGGGGCAGGGGCCGCTCCAGCGTCCCCCGGCGTTGCGCAGGTTCACGTAGCGGCGCACCAGGTCCACGATGGAGACCCGGGCCTTGAGCTCGCGCAGATCCGCGGTCTCGAATCCGCTCATTTCAACGCCACCAGGGTCATGCCGTCCCCGCCTTGCTCCTCGTTACCCAGGGCGAAATGCTCCACAGCCGGGAAGTCTCCCAGGAAGCGATGCACCTCGCGGCGCAGGGCACCCGTGCCTTTGCCGTGCACCACCTCCACCTCGCCCGCGTTGCCCAGCAGGGCGCGGTCCAGGAACGCAGCCAGCTCGCTCAGGGCCTCGTCGGCCCGCATGCCGCGCAGGTCCAGGCGCAGGGCCGCGGGGCGCGAGACCTTGGTCGCGACCGGGGGCGCCTTGGGCTGGGCCTGGGACTGCACCGCCGCCAGATCGCCCACCGCCACCCACATGGACACGCCCGAGAGCTCCACCTTGACCAGCCCCTTCTTGCGGTCCACTTCCTCCACCCGCCCGGTCTTGCTCCAGGGCAGGTAGCGCAGCTGCTGCCCCACGGCGACGTCCGCGATGCCGAGTGCCGCGGGGGCGGGCGCGTCCTCGTCGTTCTGGGGGCGCCCCTGCAATTGTTCCCGGGCCTTGGCCAGCTCTTTCATGGCCAGCTTGTGCCCGAGCTTCTTGGTCTGCCAGTCGCGCAGGATCTCCTGGGAGCGCGCCTTGAGCTCGTCCATGAGGGCTTTTTGCTCCCGCAGGTAGCGCTCATCGAGCTTGGCGCGCTTTTCCGCGAGTTTCTGGCGCTCTTCGGCCAGTTTGCGCACTTCCTTATCCCGGGCAGCGGCCAGAGCGTTCAGTTTCTCGATGAGGCCGCCAGTATCGGATCCGTCCAGCAGCAGGAGCTTTTCGGCCTTGCGCAGCACGTCCTCGGGCAGCCCGTGCTCCCTGGCCACGTCCAGGGCCAGGCTCAGCCCCACCTGATCGAAGGCCAGACGGAACAAGGGGCGCTTGTTCTGCGGGTCGAAGAGCACCGAGGCGGCGCGGATGTCCCCGCGGGACAGGGCAAAGGCCTTGAGGGCCGGGAAATGGGTGGCGGCGGCCACGTGGGCGCCCTTGTCCAGGAGCCCCTCGATGACGGACTGGGCCAGGGCCGCGCCCTGGGAGGGGTCGGTACCGGCCCCGAACTCGTCCAGGATGCAGAGCACGCCGGGCTGGACCCGCTTCCAGCTTTGGGCGAGCTTGCGGATCTGGGCCGTGAAGGTGCTCACCGAGGCCTCGAGGCTCTGTTCGTCGCCCAGGAACACGAAGAGGCTGCGCCAGGCGGGCAGGGAGCTGCCCTCCCGGGCCGGGACCGGCAGGCCGCTGGCCGCCATGGCCGCGGCAAGGCCCAGGGTCTTGAGGGCCACGGTCTTGCCCCCGGCGTTGCCACCGCTGATCACGAGCCCGCGCTGCCCCTCCAGGAGTTCCAGGTCCAGGGGCACCACGGGGTGGCTCTTGTCCTTGCGCGCGGCCAGGACCAGCAGGGGATGCCGGGCCTCGCGCAGGCGCAGGGGGGCGTCGGGCGCATAATCCAGGGGCGCGGCGTCCAGGGCCTCGGCCAGGGCCACCTTGGCCTGCAACACGTCCATGGCCACCAGGGCGGCGTAGACCGCCTGCACGGCGTCGTACTCCTGGCGCACCATGGCGGTGATGTCCATGAGCACCCGGCGTTCGGCCTCGCGCTCCTCGAGCTTGAGCTCCTGCAGGGAGTTGTTGAGGTCCACCAGGAACAAGGGCTCGAAGTAGCAGGTCTCGCCGGTCTGGGAGTAGTCGTGGATGATGCCGGGCAGGCGGCCCTTGAAATTTGTCCGGAGCGGCACCACGTAGCGGTCCGAGGAGATGGTCATGTAGTCGTCCTGGAGATAGATCCCCAGGTTGTGCTGCATGATGAAGTCCTTGGCCTTTTTGGTGCACTGCTGGTGGATGCGGCGGATCTCCTGGCGGGCGGACATGAGCTCCGGCGAGCTGTTCTCCTTGAGGGTGCCTTCCTCGCTCAGGCAGCGCTTGAGCATGGACCAGAGCTTGGCGGGCCAGGGAGGGGCGCACTGGCTCTCCACCACCAGGGGCCAGCGGCGGCGGGCCAGGTCGCTGTCCAAGGAGTCGCGCAGGGCCCGGGCCGCCCGGAGGCAGTGCTTGAGGGCCACCAGGGCGTCCAGGTCCAGGAAGGCCTGCTCGCGCTGGAGGAAGTGGAAGAGCCCCTCCAAGGGGGGAAAGTCGCCCAGGCCGGGCTGACCGGCGGCGCTGCGGTCCGTGGCTTCGCGCAGCAGGGCGGCGGCAGCGGCAATGGCGGCGGAGTCCTCAAGGGGCGCAAGAGCGAGACAGGCCTCGCGTCCGGGCTCGGAGGCGGCAAAGCCGCCGAGCGCCTGCAGAACCTTGGGAAACTCCAGCAACGTGAGTGTTCTGGAATCCATCAATTCGCTTTCAGGGAATGAGGTGTGTTGATAGCTGAATCGGTCCGTACCCCATGACGCCGGATCGGAGAACGTCTTGCAGCTCTGGGGGTCAGGGTGCAGCCGCCGGCCCGCCCCCCAGCCGGGCGCGGACCAGGGCGCTGACGGTCTTGCCGTCCACCCGCCCCTTGAATTCGTTCATGACCGCTTGCATGACCTTGTTCATGTCCTTGAGGGAGGCCGCGCCCGAGGCGACCACTGCGGCGTCCACGGCAGCGGCCAGTTCGGCCTCGGAAAGCTGCTGGGGCAGGTAGTCCTTGAGAATGGCCAGTTCGGCCTCCTCCTTCTGCACCAGGTCCTGCCGTCCGGCCTTGGCGAACTCGGTGATGGAGTCGGCGCGCTGCTTGGCTTCCTTGAGCAGGACCGTGAGGGCGTCGTCATCGGTCACGGGGCGCCGCAGCTCCTTTTCGAGCATGGTCAGGGCGGATTTGAGCATGCGCAAGGTGCCCAGGCGCTGCTGGTCCTTGGCTTTCATGGCGGCGGTGAAGTCGCCGGAAATTCTGGAGAGCAGACCCATGGTCATGGACACCGCCTTGGTTTGGGCATGAACGGCTCAATGGGAATGAGCCGACCGGCGGACGCATCCCACCGGTCGGCTTGACTTCGTGTCGTGTTGCCGCGGAGCTGTCCAGACGTTCGGTTCCTGTTCCGGGCGAGGCAAGGCATTCGGCCCGGCAACGGCAGAAACGGGTTCTAGGACTGGCTCATCTTGCGCATCTTCTTCAGCAGACGCTTGCGGGCGGCGGCCTTCTTCTTCTTGCGCATCACGCTGGGCTTCTCGAAGTGCTGCCGCTTCTTCAGCTCGGACAAGATGCCGGCCTTTTCGACCTGCTTCTTGAACCGCCGCAGGGCGACATCGAAATGGTCGCCTTCATCCATGTAAACACCTGGCAAAAAAATCACCTCCTCATCCGGCATATGGTGTCGGTGTGCCGGAAAAGCAATCTCACTTCTTACGCTGTGTCCGGGGACATGGCAAGAAAAAAAACAAGAGGGCACAGTTTCCCCCCTAACAAGGTGGGGGGCGCATCCTGCCTGCCCCGCACAGGTCACGCTGGGGCAGGGGCTGCCAGGCCAGGGGGCGGCCGCAGCAGGCGGACCCAAAGGGGAAGGCCCGTCCCCCCACAGCGAACGGGCCTTCCCAGCAATGCATATATGCTCAACAGGCTGCTTGGCCTGTCAGGGTGCTGCATTCTCGATTCACGCCCAGGATGCGGTGGCATCTAGTGCAGTTTCGCCGCGGGACCGAAGCCGAACCCGCTCCCGCCTGGGCCCTGAAATTCCTACAGGCGCTTCAGGGACGCGTGAACAAGAGGCTGATGGTGCTTAGTGGTGTCCGTGTCCGTGGTCGCAGGCCTTGGACGCGTCGCACAGGGACTTGAGGACCACCCAGGTCACACCGGCGCCGATGACGGCCAGCACGAGGTACAGAACGCCCAGGAACACGAAATGGTCGGGCATCCACCAGGGAATGTCCCAGGGCAGGATGCTGTGAATGGTTTCGCCGTGTTGCATCATGAGATTGTCTCCCTATTTGACAGCGTCTTTGAGCAGTTTGCCGGGACGGAACTTGACGATCTTGGATTCGGGGATGTCGATCTCCTGGCCCGTACGAGGATTGCGCCCCTTGCGGGCCTTGCGGGCTTCCACGGCAAAGGTGCCGAAACCCGTCAGCATGAGTTTGCCGTCCTTGACCAGGGTGTCTTCCACCGCGTCCAGAAACGCATTCAGAGAGCGCTCAGCATTGGACTTGGTCAGTCCGGCCTTCTCCGAAATTTTTGCCACCAACTCAGCCTTGGTCATCAGCCATCTCCTCCTCTATAATGGTAAGGCGAAAGTTCCTTCCCGGTTGACTTTCGCAAACGGTCTCCGACC
>CAZNSV010000155.1:2440-7202 GCA_964575775.1 uncultured Desulfovibrionaceae bacterium | reverse complement strand
GCGCAACAAGGACGTCTGCATCATCGCCATATCCGGGGGCGCGGAACAACTCTCCCCCTCCTGCAACCTGGAACTGGCCCGCATGTTCGGCGCCACCCTCACCTTCCAGAAACCCCTGGACATCGACACCTTGCTGGAGTCCCTGGCCCGCAAGCTTCCTTCCTGAGCAGGACCCGCACACAACGCGGCATGGCCCGCGTCAGGGGACGGCGACCACAAAGGCCTGCCGTCCTTCGTTTTGCCTGAAGCGCAGGGCCTGGGCTTCGGCCTGGGCCCGCTGGGCGTGGGTTTCCAGGAGCAGCACGTACCAGCGCCCCCCGCCGCTGTCCGGGCGCAGCACCACCCGCACCGCCCAACCCCGGGCCTGCAATGCGGCGGCGTCCTGTCGAGCGTTCCCGGATTCCCGGTAAGCCCCGAGCTGCACGGCAAAGCCGCTCTCCGCAGGGGCAGCCGCCGGGGGGGTGGCCTGAGTGACGGGCGGTGTCGGGGCCTGGGGCGTGGTCTGGGCCGGGGCCTGAGTCGCGGGGGGCGTGGTTTGCACGGCGGCCTCGCGTCGCACCACCACATAGGCCGGGCGCCCAGTGCGCTGTCGGAAGGTCGCGGCGGCCTGATCGGCCTGGGGCACCCCGCCGTAGCTGCCCAGGTAGGCCGTGTGCCAGAGCTGCCCCGTGGCCGGGTCGCGCCACTGCCCCTGCACGGCCGGAAACCCCCGTGCCTGCAGGTCCCGCACGTCCCGGGCGGCGTTCTCCGGCTGCAGGTTGGAAGAGACCAGCACGTAGATCCGCCGCTCCCCGCGCGGCTGCGGCGCTGGTGCCACGGGCGGTGCTTTCGCCACTGGGGGGACTGGCGCGCCGGACGTTCCAGAGACTCGCACGCGCAGGTCCGGGGCCTGGGGGCCCGGGGCCCGGGTCATTTTGGGGGCGGAATCGGGCTCGCGCCCACCCACCACCTGAAAATCCACCGAGGCCAGCTTGCGCCCCTGGGATTCCAGGCTCAGGCGCCACGGACCGTTGACCCGCTCCCAGTCCGAGGTGAACTGGAACACGGCGTCGCCCTCGTGGTCGATGCAGCCCATGATGTGCTGCTGCTCGAAACGGCGGACCTCTCCGGTCACCGGGTCCTGCAGGGGCGGATGTTCCACGGTGAGGATCAGGGGCGCCGCCCGGCTGCCCGGCAGCTCCCCCGCCGCCTGGGGGGCGCCCTTGAGCACGAAACTGAAGCCGAAGCCCCGCAGCAGCTCGGCCGGAACCTGGCGGCTGTGGGATGTGAGCTCGAACACCCGCCCCGGACACAACACGGCCTCGTCCGGCGACGTCAGCATGGCCCTGCGCTCCTGGAACTGCCCCACGTCGCCGATGACGATGCCGGTCACATCCGGCAGGGGCAGATGGTCCCCCCGGCTGACCAGGTGCAGGATTTCCTTGGCCCGCAGCGGCCGCGGCTCCTGCTTGCCCTTGAACGCACAGCCCCCCGCCCCCAGCAACAGAAGCAGGAGCCCCAGGACCGCCCCCCAGCGTCTGAGCCGGGATGTTCCAGTCGTGTCTGCGCAAAAGCTGTGCGCCATGCCTCAGCCCAGGGCCAGGTTCACCCGTTCCGCCAGGGCCTGGGCCGCGCGTCCGGCCTTGCCCTTGGGGTCAAGCTCCCGGACGCGGTTCTGCACGCCCCACCAGTCCACGGCCAGTTCCAGCGCCTGGGTCCGTTCCACCATGCGCAGGGCGCTCTCCCAGAGCGGCGGCTCCCCGGCCAGCAGCTCCAGCACGTGGGCCGCGATGCGCCGGCTCAGGGCCTCGGTGTCCGGCCGGTTGCGGGCCTGCGCGGCCAGGAATTGGGCCAGGCTCTCCAGCCCGCCGGAGCGTACGCCTGAGATCCGCCCCCCACGGGGCAGGTCCAGCCCCTTGACGTAGAGCCAGGCCAGCACGGGCCAGAGCCGCCGCCAGTGGACCTCCTGGTTCTGAGTCTGCTGCGCCTCCTGGAAGGGCAGGAACAGTTGCGGGCAGGGGCGCAGCCGGCGCTCCAGCACCTCCCAATCCCGGGCCTCCACCGCGGCGGCCAGGGTCAGGTTCAGGGCCTGGAGCTTGTTCCAGGGCAAATCGGCGGGGCGGTACGCGCTGCGGCCGTCCAGGCTTTCGCCTGCCGGGACCACGGTGAAGCGCCCCCCAAGGGGGTCGCCCTGGGCATCCGGCTCCCAGCGCCAGCGGAAGCGCTCTTCCTGATGCTCCAGCACCCAGGCCAGGGCCAGTCCGCCCTCCAAGGGGGCGGTCGCTTCAGCCTGCGGGGAGGCTTCCTTGTCGCTCCACAGCTCCACCCGCACCCCGGGCCAGGTCACCGAGGCCGGGGCCGGGGTCGGGCCGCGCTCCTCGAACTGCAGACTGAGCAGGGCCTGCACCCCCAGGGAGGCCACGCTTTCCCGGCGAGGGCGCACCGCGCTCTCGTAAAGCTCCTTGCCGCTGCCCAGTTCCGGCATGTTGGACATGGCCTTGGCCAGCTCGGTCAGCAGCGGGGCCTCCAGCGCCTCCACGGCCGGGCCGCCGGTAGCCTCGCACAGCTCCATGGCGCGCAGGGCGTAGGTCAGGCCGTTCATGGGCTCGATGCGCGAAATCTCGTCGAAGAACCAGGCGCAGCTGGCAAAGGAGGCCAGGGCCCAGTGCTGCATGGCCAGGAGCCGCCAGGCGGCCTGGTGCTGCGCGGCGCCGAGCCCCTTGCGACAGTGCTGCAGGGCGAAGCGGCCCTGCTCCTCGCTCCCGGCCAGGACCTTGCCGTAGGCGAGCAGGGCCTGGGTCGGGTCGCGGAACAGCGTGGCGCCCAGTTTGTGGTAGTGGGCGTCCAGGGCGACCTTGAGGCCGTCCAGCCCCCGCCGCAGGGGGCCGCGCCATTTCTGGTTCCAGCCCCAGTGCCCCCCGGTGCTGCAGCCGCAGTCCGCGCGCCAGCGCTCCACCCCGTGCACGCAGCTCCAGGAGGAGGGCTCGTGCAGCCGGACCCGCAGTTGCGGAGGGCGCTGGGCCAGCCAGCTGCCGAAGTTGCCCAGACTGATCTGGTCTCGGCCGAAAAAGCTCTGGGCCAGGACATAGGCCAGGGCCATCTCGCCGAATGGGAAGTGGTGGCCGTAAGTCTCGCCGTCCGTGGCCAGGGGCAGGAAGACCGGCGAGGAGTTGCCGCGCTCGGTGAAAAACCCGCTCAGTCGCCGCCAGAAGTTCTCGCCGTTCTCCAAAAGCCGCTCGAAGGCCACGGCCTGGGACAAGGGGCCATGGTAGAAGAACACGGCCAGGGAGCGCCCCGACGGCAACTGCAGGGTGTAGGCCTGGCTCACGTCCAGGCTGCCCTCGTCCACCGGGGACCACTCGCCGCCGTCCAGTGGAGCCACGGCCTGAGCCTGACGCGGGGCCAGGACCACGAAGCGCACGCCCTGCTCGGCCATGACCTCCAGGGTGGCCGTGTCCACGGCGGCCTCGGCGGGCCACATGCCCTCGGCTTGGCGTCCGAAGCGGGCCGCGAAGTCCTGCAGCCCCCAGGCGGTCTCCACCTGTCGGTCCTGGGGAGTGGCCAGGGGCATGATGATGTGGTGATAGACCTGGGCCATGGCGTTGCCGTGTCCCCAGCGGGCCTGGCTCTCCCGGTCGCCCTGCAGGATGCGGGCGTAGGTCTGGGGGTTCCCGCGCTCCAGCCAGGAGAGAAGGGTGGGCCCGAAGTTGAAGCTCATCCAGCTGTAGCAGTTGAGAATTTCCGTGATGCGGCCGGAGCCGTCCAGGCGTCTGGCCCAGCCCAGGGGCGCGTAGCTCTCGCGGCAGATGCGCTCGTTCCAGTGCAGGCCCGGCGCGGCGCTGCCCTCGGGCAGAATCTCGCGCAGCCAGGGGTCCTCGCGAGGGGGTTGATAGAAGTGGCCGTGGATGCACAGGGTTCTTTGCATGGAGGGCTCCTTTGCAGCATGCTATCCCATTTCCTCTCGGCTTGGAAGTCCCCGGAACCCTGGACAAAAGCGCTTCCCGCCCCCGCCCTAAGGTTTTTCCGGTTTACGCCGAATGATTGGGTGCGGCGCGGGATGCGTCGTCACACTGAATCGGCAGTCAGCAGGATGCCCCACCGTTTGAATCAGGAGGACCTGAGCCATGGCTCGCGTCATTGCCCTGTCGGACTACCGCAAGCGTGCGGAGGAACCGCAGCACCCGCCCCCGGTGCTACCCCCAAAGCTGAGCGATGCGGAAATCTGGAGCCACAACTACAGCCGCTTCGACGGGGTGGTGCAGGGGATTGTGTCCATCCGACGCATCCTGGACTACCACCTCCACTACAGCGAGGAGTGGAAGTACCATCTACTCTGTCTGTTGGACCACGCCCTGAGTGTGGACAAGGGGGCGGACCCGGCCCGGCTGCGGGAAACCGCCCGGCTGCTACAGGGGGTGGTGGCCGGGGAACTCACCGAGCAGAACCGCAAGGAGCTCGGCATGGTGCTGGTGATCCTGGACCTCATCGCCAAGGGCGGCCGCGACACGCACCACGCCCTGCACTGAACGCCCGCCGCGCCTCCGGAACCCTGGCCCGGGGTTTCCGGAACGCGGCGCCGCTTTTGACCATTGGCGCGTTTTGCGTTACAGGCAGTGCAGGGACGATCCATCGCAACGCGCCACCCTTGGGGGCAGTCATGAGCGACACCAGCCTGCTTGACCTGAACCAGTACCTCACCTTCACCCTCGGGGCGGAGCTCTTTGCCCTGGACATCCGCTCGGTGCGGGAGATCCTGGGTGTACCCAACATCACCCGCATTCCC
>CAZNSV010000155.1:0-2323 GCA_964575775.1 uncultured Desulfovibrionaceae bacterium | reverse complement strand
GGCACGCCGTGCCCGTGGTGGACCTGCGGCTGAAGTTCGGCATGAGCCGCACCGAATCCACGGTGAACACCTGCATCATCATCACCGAGGTGGAGATGGACGGCGAGGCGGCCATCATCGGGGCCCTGGCCGACTCGGTGCAGGAAGTGCTGGAGATCGAGCCCGCGCGCATCGACCCGCCCCCCAAGATGGGCACGGCCATCAACCCCAAGTACATCCGGGGCATGGGCAAGCACAACGAAGCCTTCGTGATCATCCTGGACGTGAACTCCGTGTTCTCGGCCGAGGAGCTGACCCTGGCCGCCCGGGCCCACTGCCCCGA
This sequence comes from uncultured Desulfovibrionaceae bacterium, assembly GCA_964575775.1. Classification (GTDB taxonomy): domain Bacteria; phylum Desulfobacterota; class Desulfovibrionia; order Desulfovibrionales; family Desulfovibrionaceae; genus CAZFCK01. The sequence goes on along the minus strand of CAZNSV010000155.1, from coordinate 2,001 downwards.
GGAAGCTCCCGCAGCGTGAGGCCGCGCTGCAGGCGCCCCATGAGTTTGCCGCGCTCCTGATGCCGGAGTGCACGCCTCCGGCTCCTTGGACCCCGCATGGCGTGCGCCCAGGGCCCTCCTTTGCGGCCAGCAAAAAACTCTTCAAAATCAATGGGACAGCGATTGCCTCTCCTTGCTGGACCCTGCGCTTATTCTGGGGTACAGCACAGAATCAGGGGGAATACCGCACTGCGGGAGGGGTACGTTTTGTCAGGAGCATCGCTCATCAGTCCAGGGCCCGAGGATCGGGTCAAGGGCGTCTTTTCCACCACCTTGACCGCCACCGTGGGCTTCGGACACACCAAGCGCAAGAAGGAGCAGCAGGTCCTGTTCTTTGCCGAGGAGCAGGAGGACGGCAGGATCCGCATGCAGCCCCTGAACTCCAACTATGTGCCTTCCGGGGACGTGCAATATGTTTCCAAGGACAAACTGTTGGAGCATTTCGTGCCCGAGCCGCAGGTCTACATGGCCAAGGTCGTCCCGGCCATCCATGAATTGACCCGCACCGTGGCCAAGGCCGACAAGCACTACAAGCACGGGCAGCTGTTCAGCGCGGAATACGAGTACAAGAACGCCCTGCGCGTGGACGAGGAGAACATCCGCGCCACCTTCGGGTTGGGGCTGACCTACCTGGATCGGGGAGAGAAGGAGCGCGGCGACCTGGTGTTCCGCCGCCTGGTCCGGCTCAACGGCGCCTTTGAAACCAAGCACAAGCACCTCTTCAACGACTTCGGCATCAAGCTGCGCAAGAACGGCATGTACGCCCAGGCCGTGAAGTACTACGCCCGGGCCTTCAAGTTCGCCAAGGACGACGAGCACCTGCTCTACAACATCGCCAGGACCTACTACGAGAAGGGAAACCTGAAGATCGCGCTGCTCTTTGCTGAAAAGGCCCTGGCCCTGCGCCCCCAGTTTGAAATGGCCCAGCAGCTCAAGCAGGTCATCCAGAAAAAGAAACAGCGTAAACGCAGTTACAACGTCGGCATCTGAACCGCCGGCAAAGGACCGAGCGCATGGACTACAAAGGCTTGAACTTCTTCGGAACGTACCTCCTGCACAAGGGGCTGATCAGCCCGGAGGACCTGAAAGAGGCCATTGCCTTCCAGGAGGAGTCCAACCGCCGCATCGGCGAAATCGCCAGGGAGCGGGGCTACCTCTCGGCCCCGCAGGTGGACGCCATCTTTCAGGAGCAGAAGAAGGTGGACCAGCCCTTCGGCGCCATTGCCCTGCGTCAGGGCTACCTGTCCCGCAGCCAGCTTGACGATCTGCTCTTTGCCCAGACCGTGTTCAGCACCCACCTGGGCGAGGCCCTGCTCATCAAGGGCTTCATCACCCCGGAACAGTTTTCCGAGGAGCTCAACGCCTTCCGCGAGGAGCAGATCCGCCGTGAGCACAAGCTCTACGCCATCCTCAAGGACCTGCCGGAAAAGGACATCTTTCAGGCTCTGGTCTCCTCGGTGAACCGCGCCTTCCTGCGCTTCTGGGGGCGCGAGCTCAAGGTGGACAGCCTTTGCCACAAGCCCGAGGCAACCTACGACCTGCGCTTCGTGGTCCGGGCAGCCACCCGGAGCCAGGGCGAGGTGGCCTGTACGGTGTTTCTCACCCCTGCCCTGGCCGAGGCCCTCAGCGAGGGCTTTCGCAAGCATACGCCCCAGGATTGCACGGACGACTGCGTGAACCGGCTCCGGGGCTTTTTCGAGATCGTGGCCCGCTATCTCTGCGTGGCCCTGGAAGAGCTGGAGATTCCCGTGGAGCGCTGCACCGCCGAGGGCGGGCTGCTGCCGCATCCGGCGCCCGTGCCCCTGGACCGGGGGCTGGTGATCCAGCTGGCCACCCCTTTGGGGCCCATCGTGCTGCACCTGCAGGTGGGCACCTCGGAGGACGAGGCACCCTGCCAGGACGCGGCACACTGACCCACATTCCCGCACGAGGAGTTGCATGAACCAGGCGACGACACCGGCC
>CAZNSV010000154.1:0-7270 GCA_964575775.1 uncultured Desulfovibrionaceae bacterium | reverse complement strand
CGTTCGTGGGTGCGCCAGAGCTCGCTCTCGGAGATGCTGTCGGCCAGGGCCCAGACCCGGTGGCAGTCCGCGTCCTCGCGCCAGTTCACGCCCAGGTAGCGGTCGAAGAGCAGGGCGATGTCCGGCGCCACCCAGGAGGCGGTGTGCACCCCGTTGGTGATGGCCCCGATGGGAATGTCCTCGCTGGGGTACTGGGGCCAGACCCGGCGCCACATGTTGCGGGACACGTGCCCGTGCAGCAGGCTCACGCCGTTGTTGAAGCGCGAGAGCTTGAGGGCCAGCACGGTCATGCAGAAGGTTTCGTTGTCGTCCCGGGGGTCTTCGCGCCCCAGGGCGAGCAGGACCTTGAAGGCCAGCCCCATCTCCCGGGCGTACTTCTCGAAGTAGCGCTGCATGAGGTCGGGGGGAAAACGGTCGTTGCCCGCGGGAACCGGGGTGTGGGTGGTGAAGACGCTGGTGGAGGCCACCAGTTCCATGGCCGCCTCGAAGGGCAGGGCATGGTTGCTCATGAACTCGCGGATGCGCTCCAGCCCGGCAAAGGCGGAATGCCCCTCGTTCATGTGGATGACCTTGGGTTCGAGACCCAGGGCGCGCAGGGCCTTGATGCCGCCCACGCCCAGGAGAATCTCCTGCCAGATGCGCATCTCCAGGTCCCCGCCGTAGAGCCGGGCGGTGATGGTCCGGAAGCGCACCGGGTTCTCGGGCATGTTGGTGTCCAGGAGATAGAGGGTGACCCGCCCGGCGATGACCTTCCAGATGCGCGCGAAGAGCGGCTGCCCGGCCAGGTCCAGGGTGATGGTGATGGGGTCGCCCTTTTCGTCCAGGGCCAGGGTCATGGGCAGTTCTTCGAAGTCGTTGACGGGGTAACGCTCCTGCTGCCAGCCGTCCGGGGTCAGATACTGGCGGAAGTAGCCTTCCTGGTAGCCCAGGCCGATGCCCACCAGGGGTAGGTTGAGGTCGCTGGCGCTCTTGAGATGGTCCCCGGCCAGGATGCCCAGCCCCCCGGAATAGATGGTCAGGCAGAGGGTGAGCCCGTACTCCAGGGAGAAGTAGGCGATGACAGGCTGCCCGGGCTTGGCGCCGGGAAAGGCGATGGGCGTGGACTTGCGCCCCAGGTAGTGCTTGAGGCTCTGGTGCACCTCGCGCAGGCGCTCGAGAAAGATGTCGTCCTCGGCCAGTTCCTCCAGGGTCTGCTGGGGCAGGTGGTTGAGGAACCAGACCGGGTTCTTGTAGCTCTTGTGCCAGAGGTTCTGGTCGATCTGGGCAAAGATGTTTTCGATGCTGCTGTTCCAGGAGAACCAGCAGTTATGGGCCAGCTCCCACAAGGGGAGCAGGGAGTGCGGCAGCTTGGGCAAGACACTGTAGACGCTGATGGGCTGCATGGAGGACTCCTTGTCGGGTCGGTCCGGTTGTTCGGTTGGGCTCTCGTGCAGCTGCGCGGGCTACACCGCGCCTGAGGGCGACAAGCCCAGGTGTTCCGCGCGCTTGTCCGGGTTCGTTCATGGCGGACCCGGTGGGGGGCGGCGTCGGGCCGGGGAGGCCGAGGCGCCGCTCTTGCACGGAGGGTGCGCCTGGGTTATCCCAAAGTGCCGTGAACAAGGCAAGCCCATTTTAAGGGCTCTTCATTGCAACCACGTGACACCTCAGGGTCGAAGTACAGGAACCGACATGCAAGGGCAACAGGCGGCACCCGTCCCGGTGCGCATCTGCTACACCGCGGCGGGGCGAACCTGCTACGGGCTGGACGAAAACCCGGAGGGCGGGCTCGCCTACGCCACCTCCGGCAGCGTGGGCTTGGACCTGCGGGCCTGCCTGCCCGCCGAAACCGTGATGATACCGCCCGGGGGGCGCGTGGCGGTCCCGGCCGGGCTGGCCATCGAACCCCTGGCACCCGGCGTGGCGGGCTTCGTGTTCTCCCGCTCCGGCCTGGGGGCCAAGCACGGCCTCACCGTGGCCCAGGGCGTGGGCGTCATCGACCCGGACTATCGCGGCGAAATCATGGTCTGGCTGCTCAACACCGGCCAGGAGCCACGCACCATCACCAGGGGCGAGCGCGTGGCCCAGCTCCTGTTCCTGCCCGTGTTCCTGGCCGCATTGGAAACCGTGTCCAGCCTGGGCGCCACCGAGCGCGGGGCCGGGGGCTTCGGCCACACCGGCCGCTCCTGAATTCGGGGCGCTCCGTTCACCCTGTCACCAAAGCCCCTCCACAAAGGGTGGGGCAGGAGGCCCACATGCCCTTCGTGAACATCAAGATCACCCGTGAAGGGGCCACCGCCGAACAGAAGGCCGAACTGATCAAGGGCGTGACCCAGCTCATGGTCGACGTGCTGGGCAAGAAGCCGCAGACCACCATCGTGCTCATCGAAGAGGTGGAGACGGACAACTGGGGCGTGGCCGGGGAGAGCATCACCGCCCGCCGCGCCAAGGGGTTGTAGCCCCGTTCGCGAAAATGTGAAGGCCCTCTGGGGGCGGATTCGCGCCACAGAGGGCCTGATCTGTCATGGCGTGCGGGCTCAGGCTTGTTTCTGGAGGTCCTTGAACTGCCAGACCGCGGAGAGTTGTTTGCGGTCGCCGGTGTTGACCCAGTCCACGAACTCCTGGACCATGGTTTTGATCTGTTCCCGGATTTCGCGGACCTTGGCCATTTTTTCCTCGTGGCTGCCCTCCAGCTTGGAGGGGTCCGGGAAGGGGAGGTGCATGCGGTGGGTCATGCCGGGGAAGATGGGGCAGCTGCCTCCTTCGGAATCGCTGCAGACCGTGATCACGTAGTCGAAAATGCGCCCCTGCTTGAAGAGGTCGAAGACCCGTTGTGTCTTCTTCTGGGAGATGTCGATGCCCTCCTCGGCCAGGGCCTCCACCACCAGGGGGTTGATGACGCCGGGTTCGAAACCGGCGCTTTCCACGGCGAAGTCCGGGCCGCCCAGACGCCGCAGGTACTCCTCGGCCATTTGGCTGCGGGCGCTGTTGTGGACGCAGATGAACAGGACCTTGTGCATGGCGTGACTCCTCATGGTTCGTTGGGTCTGGATCCGACCGCCCCGGGGCTCAGCTCAGGCATTGCAGCCCCCCCATGCACCACAGGCAATGGCCGCATGGGATGGTTTGCCCCAGGCAGTCCATCTCGAAGGGGTAGCCCGCGCCGCTGATGTCGTCGCAGGGCACGAAGTTGCAGTTGGAGCAGTAGGGGTAGGTGTAGTCGAGCACCTGTTTCCGGAAGGCGACATAGGGTTCGGAGCGCCAGATTGCCCCAAGACCTGTGTCGCCCAGGTTACCGAATTGCCACGGTTGGATGAATTTCTGCTGGCCGTCCATGTGGCACGAGAAACGGTGCAGCAGGAACTGGCAGGGACTCACCCGGCCGTCCACCCCCACGAAGGCGGCAGCCTCCTCCACGAAGTGGCAGCGGCGTTGGTCCTTGGCCATCAGGGGGGGCATTTTCAGCTCCACTCCATACTCCCGGGCCGCCTGTTCGGCTTTCTCCACTGCACGGCGCAGGGGCTCCTGGTCGCGTCGGTCCCACTCCAGGAGGTGGCGCAGGTGGGTCCAGACGCCGCGACTGTCCGCATCCCGCTGCATGGCCTGGGCCAGGGTGGCCAGCTCCTTCTCCCTGTCCGTCTTGTGATAGTTCCAGAGCGAGGTGTAGTAGTCGTGCAGGTCGAGCCCCCGCTCCCGGGCCTTGGCCTGCCATTCCTGGAAGATGGCCACGGCGCGCGGGGTGTTGGGGTTGAACAGGGACTGCCCCTGCAGGGCTGGATGATAGGCCAGCATGTGGGTGACGATGCAGAACGAGACGCCCTGCTCCCCGGCCCAACGCACCACGGCGGGCAGCTCCCGCCAGGAGTCGGCCATGAGCACGAAGGCCGCCCCCAACCGCAAGGGGCGCTCCAGCCGTTGGGCGGTCTCGTGCAGCAGCTTGTAGCTGCGCTCCAGTCGGGCCACGTGCCCTTGGCCGTGCAGCTCCGCGCCTGACGCCCCCTGCTCCAGACTGTCCACCGAGAGGCAGATGGTGTCCACCCCGGCTTGGAGCAGGCGTTCGGTGAGGGGCGGGGTGAAGAGCAAGCCGTTACTCTGGAAGCCCAGCCGGGCTCCCTGGGGCAGATGCTTGCGGGCCAGGGCGGCCATGTCCGCCAGTCGCGGGTGCAGCAGGGGCTCGCCGATACCGTTGAGCACCACGGAGGTGCAGTGTTTCAGGTCGGGGGCCAGCCTCTCGAACAGGGCAAAGGGCAGGTCCTGCTCGGGCACGGCGCTGCCCTTGCCGTACTTCACGCACATGGCGCAGCGCATGTTGCAGCGGGTGGTGACCTCCACGTGCACCCGGTGGGGGAGCGGGGTTTCGGTCTGCAGCGGGGCGAGGGGTGCGTCCAGCAAAGAGAGGCTCCTTGGCTTAGCTTGGTTTGCAGGTCATGTGGCAGACGCCCAGGGGTGTCTGCACGGCATGGGGAAAGTAGCGGCGCTTGATGAAGAGCGCGACGTTGACCAGGGCAATGAGCACGGGCACCTCCACCAGGGGGCCGATGACCGCGGCGAAGGCCTGACCGGAATTGATGCCGAACACGGCGATGGCCACGGCAATGGCGAGTTCGAAGTTGTTGGAGGCCGCGGTGAAGCTCAGGGTGGCGGACTGCTCGTAGCTGGCTCCGGCCTTGGCCGAGAGGTAGAAGGACACCAGGAACATCACCAGGAAGTAGATGCCCAGGGGCACGGCGATGCGCAGCACGTCCAGGGGCAGCTCAACAATGCGCTCCCCCTTGAGAGAGAACATCACCAGGATGGTGAAGAGCAGGAAGACCAGGGTCAAGGGGCTGATTCTGGGCACGAAGACCTTCTCGTACCACTCGCGTCCCTTGGTCTTGAGCCCGATGTAGCGGGAGAGCATGCCTGCGATGAAGGGAATGCCTAGGTAGATGAACACGCTCTCGGCGATCTGCCCCATGGAGATGTCAACTTCCATGCCCTTGAGGCCGAACCAGCCGGGCAGTACGCCGATGAAGAGCCAGGCGTAGACCGAGAAGAAGAGCACCTGGAAGATGGAGTTGAAGGCCACCAGCCCGGCGCAGTATTCGGTGTCGCCCTTGGCCAGGTCGTTCCAGACGATGACCATGGCGATGCAGCGGGCCAGGCCAATGAGGATGAGCCCCACCATGTATTCGTGGTGCCCGGAAAGGAAGGCGATGGCCAGAAGGAACATGAGGATGGGGCCGATGACCCAGTTCTGCACCAGGGACAGGCCCAGGACCTTGACGTTGCGGAAGACCCGGGGCAGCTCCTCGTAGCGGACTTTGGCCAGGGGCGGGTACATCATCAGGATCAGGCCCAAAGCGATGGGAATGTTGGTGGTGCCGACCTGGAAGAAGTTGATCACGTCCTTGACCCCGGGGGTCAGGTAGCCCAGCCCCACGCCGATGAACATGGCCAGGAATATCCAGAGGGTCAGGTACCGGTCCAGAAAGGACAGTCGTTTGGTCACGGATTCGCTCATGGTGGTTCCTCGGTGGTTTGTCAGTCGCAGCGGTGCAGTTTCTTTTCGGTGAGGTACCGCTTGAGGGTGTGTTGATCCCGGCGGGCCTGCTCCGTCTCCAGCAGGAGGGAGCACAGGGCCTGGAGCAGGGTCTGGGCAGAGTCGGATGGGGGAGTCTGCAAACGGTAGTACATCCACTTGCCGCGCCGCTCTCCGTTGATCCAGCCGGCGCTGCGCAGCACGTCCAGGTGGCGCGAGACAGTGGATTGGGGCAGTGCGAGGACCTCCGTGAGGTCGCAGACACAGCGCTGCTCCGCGACCAGCAGGGCCAGCAGCCGCAGGCGCGTGGGGTCGCCGAGGACTTTGAGGTGTTGGGCCAATGTCTCCATGGGGCCTGATCATATTCATCTATGCGGATATGTCAATGGCTTGTTCGGACAAGACCTGCTCGCGACAGCCTGCTCGCCGGACCCTTGCCGCACTGTGTGACTTGACGTAAAGATGGGGTCATGGCCGAGAAGCAGGCGCTCCCTCCGCATGACGGCTCGTACAAGCAGTTGTTCAGCCACCCCGAGATGGTGGAGAGCCTGCTACGGGATTTCGTGGCCGAAGACTGGGTGCAGGAGCTGGATTTTTCCACGTTGGAGAAGGTGAACGCCAGCTATGTGAGCGATGATCTGCGGGACCGGCACGACGACCTCATCTGGCGCTGCCGCTGGCGGGGCGACTGGTGCTACGTCTACCTGCTCATCGAGTTCCAGAGCAGCGTGGACGCCTGGATGGCGCTTAGGATCATGGTCTACACAGGCCTTTTGTATCAGGATCTGGTCAAGAGTGGAGCGGTGGGGAGCGGCGAACTGCTGCCGCCGGTCTTCCCCCTGGTGCTGTACAACGGACGGGACCCCTGGACGGCGCAGCAGGAGTTGGCGGAATTGATCGCCCCCATGCCTGCCAGCCTGGCTTGCTATCGGCCCAGACAGCGTTATCATCTGATCGACGAGGGCGGAGTGCCCGGGGAGGCGCTGGACAAGGCCCGGGGTCTGGCCGGAATTTTGTTGCGCATGGAGCGTGCGGACAGCCCGGAAGCGATGCGCGAGGCTTTGCAGGAACTGCTGGCCCGTCTGCGGGAGGCGAAGTACCTGAGCCTGCGCCGCGCGTTCACGGTCTGGGTGCACAGGATCATTCTGCGCCGCCTGGCACACAGGGTGGTGCTTCCGGAAGTGCAAGACTTGCAGGAGGTGGATGCCATGCTTGCGGAACGAGTGGTGGAATGGACGGAGAAGTGGAAGCAGGAAGGCTTGCAACAGGGGCTCGCCGAAGGGCGCCTGAAAGGGCTCGCCGAAGGGCGCATGGAAGGGCGCATGGAAGGACGCATGGAAGGACGCATGGAAGGGCATGCCATTACCCTTGAGAGACTGATCGAGAAGCGTTTCGGCAAGGCTGCCACGGCTGGAGTGCAGGGCAAGCTGCGCGGTGCCAGTCCGGAAGAACTCGATCTCTGGCTTGACCGCATCCTGGATGCCGGGAGCATCGACGAGGTGTTTGCCGACTGAGGCTCCTGGCCGCACTGCATCGATCTGGAAGGCTACAGCCGCTCAGCCCCGCGCCTGCCGTCTGGCGTAGACCAGGGTTGAGGCGAAGCCGAGCAGCAGGAAAAAGCTGTCGCGCACCAGGTACCACAGCATGTTGCCCGTCTGCCCCGGTGTGGTGGAAAAGCAGCCGCAGTTCACGTCGATGCCCCGGAAATAGTTCAGCACCAGGGTGGCCCAGAAGGTCAGGAGCAGGCCGTTGACCAGCAGCAGCGTCCCCTCC
>CAZNSV010000153.1:0-7274 GCA_964575775.1 uncultured Desulfovibrionaceae bacterium | reverse complement strand
GCTGCTCTGCGACCTGGAGCTTTGCCTGTACGAGGCCTGCTCCAACGCCATGAAGCACGGCTACTCCGGACAGCAAGCCGGACAGCTGCGCATTGTGCTGACCCATTACCCGGAAGACAGGATCACGGCGGAGGTCACGGACTGGGGGCGGGGATTCGGCAGCCTGCCCGTGGAAATCCAGAACGCCCCCCAGGAATCCGAAACCGGACGTGGGCTGTTCATCATCCAAGAGGTGGCCGACGAGCTCACCATCACCCGGCAGGACGACGCCACCACCCTGCTCATCGTTCTGAAGACGAGGAACGGCTCATGAATGCCCTGACCATAGACGAAAGAGGCTCGTGCCTGCTGCTGACCGCAGGGGAAGAAATCACGCCGGAACTCTCAGCCGAAACCAAACTCGTGGTGGAAGAACGGCTGGCTGAGCGGCACTTCGCCAGTGTGGTCCTGGACATCTCGCGGGTGAGCGTCATCAACAGCTGCGGCATCGGCCTCATGGTCAGCCTGCACACCCAGTGCGTGGGGCAGGGCAGCACCTTCTTCGTCCTGCAGCCCTCCCCCCGGGTGCTCAAGACCCTGGAACTGGTCCAGCTGCGCAACTTCTTCAACGTCATGGACAGCCTGGCAGCCGTGCCCGGTTTGCCCCCCGCCTCGCCTCCGGACGCGTCTCAGTCGTGATGGTAGGGCAGGTTCTTGCGGATGCTCACGGCCCGGTAGATTTGCTCCAGCAGGAGCACCCGCGCCAGATCGTGGGGCAGGGTCAGGCGCCCCAGACACAAGGTGTGCACACAGGCCCGGCGCACGGCCTCGGAGACCCCGAAGGGCCCACCCACCACCAAGCAGGGCGTGCGGTTGCCGTCCTCCAGAAACGGCCCCAGGAACCCCGCCAGGCCCCGCGAGTCCAGCTCGCGCCCCCGCTCGTCCAGCAGGATGCCCACATCCCCGGGCTTGAAGGCAGCCAGGATGCGCTCCCCTTCGGCCTTGGAGCGCTCCACGGCCGGGAGTTTGCCCGGACCGTCCTTGATCTCGCGCTCCTCCAACTGCACATGGGGCACCAACCGACGCCGATAATGCTCGGCGGCCTCCTGCCAGAAACGCTCCTGCAGGCGTCCCACCCAGATACACTTGATGCGCGGCATGCCGTTTCCTCCCTCAGCTTGTACGCCCGGCCGCTGCTTCCGGACCATACGCCATGAATCTCGATTTCTCCGCCGCGGTGCCCCTGCTCCAGGCCGGGGGGCTGTGCATCTACCCCACCGAAACTTTCTTCGCCCTGGGCTGCGACGCTTGCAACCCCAAGGCCGTGGCCGAACTTCTGGCCCACAAGGAGCGCCCCCCAACCCAGGGGCTGCCCGTGATCATCGGACACCTCGAGCAGTTGCCCCAGGTCTGCCGCCTGGAAGCTCGGCCCGGGTTCCCCGCGCCCTTGCGGGACCTGGCCCTGGAGCTCATGGCACGCTATTGGCCCGGTCCCTTGTCCCTGGTCCTGCCCGCGGCCCCGGGCCTGGCCCCCGGCGTGACCAGCGGGGGCACCGTGGCCCTGCGCCTCACGCCCCACCCGGCCGCTCAGGCCCTGTGTCGGGCCGTGGGTGCGCCCCTGGTGGCCAGCAGCGCCAACTTGCGTGGGGCCCCGCCCCAGACCCAAGCCCAAAATTTGAACCCGGAGTTGGTAGCGCTCTGCGGGGGGGTCCTGGACCTGCCCCCAAGCCCGGGAGGCGGCCTGGCGTCTACGTTGGCGCGGCCCGAGCTCTCGGCCTCCGGGGTCCCTGTCCTGCGAATTCTGCGCTCCGGCGCCCTGTCTCCAGAGCTGCTGGAGCAGTCCGGATACCCCCTGCTGCCCCTCCAGGAAGGGGCGGGTACAAATATTTGAATCCAAAGGCCCAAACCGGGTGTTTTGCCGGTCCTGGGGTTTAAAATTTTATACTGCGCAGCCAGCAGAAAACCCAGGCTCACGGCAAACATATCAATCTACAACATACTGCAATCAATAGCCTTTCACGAGATAATCCCTTGTCGGCCAACTTTGGCACCTCTTTTGCTTTAGCCAAAGTACCTTCCTTCTTTTTGCCAGAACCGGCTGCGGGTGAGCGGGACCCACAGCCGGTTTTGATTTGTGGCGCGGGCGCCCCGCCCAACGCAATACGCAACCATTCGATTCCATTCATTTTCCAGAAATAGACATCCTGCCTGCCCACCCCGACTCGCCCAGGATCACAGCCCGACAGGCCCCAAGGACAGACTTTGGCACCGTCCTTGCTAAACTCAAAGTACCTTCCTTCTTTTTGCCAGAGCCGGCGATCGGTGAGCGGGACCGAACGCCGGTTTTGTGTTTCTGTCGTCCTGGTTCCGTCGTCCGGCGCAGCCCCCCGTCCCCCCTGCTCTCACCACGCCGCGCCCGTCTCTCCCAGGGCCGCCAGCACCTCTCCCACCCCCAACGCTTCCAGGCACAAGGGGCGCTCGCAGCCAATGTCCGCCGTGGTCACGCTGCAGGGGCGGCACGGCACGCTCCCGGCCAGCGCCGTGAGCCCTTCCGGCGCCCAGAGCCGGCGCGCGGTGGGCCCGAAGAGCACCACCCCAGGCACCCCGAACATGGACGCCAGATGCAGCGGGCCGCAGTCGTTGCCCAGCACCCTGCGCGCGGACAGGAGCAGTGCCCCCAGTTCGGCCAGCGATGCCGGATACAGGAGCTCCGGACACAGGGCTGGATCCGCCCCTTGCGGGAGCAGCGGCAGAGGGTCCAACCCCCGTTCCCGTTCGGCCGGTCCCAGGACCAGGGCACAACGCTCCCCCTGTGCGGCCAGTTCCAGGGCCACGGCCACAAAGCGCTCCAGGGGCCAGTGCTTGGCCCGATGCCCGGCGCCGGGAAAGAGCAGCAGCCCGTAGCGGTGCGTGGCGTGGGGCTCCCAGCCGCCGCAGCGCTCCCGCCAGACCGCGCGCCAGTCCTCGACCCAGGGGATACCCAGGGCGGCCAGGGCTGTCCGGGCCGTTGCGCGGGGCGAGTGGTGGCAGCCCTCGGGCAGGGTGGGGACGAAACGCAGGGCCGGGTGCGTCAGGGCCAGGGGATTCTTCCGCAACCCGAACCAGGTGACGGTGGCTCCCGCCAGCTCCGGCGGCAGGCTGCAGGCGTGGTAGAGGGCCTCCACGGCCCGCCCCAGCCCGGGGGGGATGGGCTCCCAGCCGGCAGCGGCGGCCCAGGGCGCGTGCAAGGATGGCCCACACCAATAGCGGGGGGCGCCCCTCGCGGCCCGTGCCAGGGCCAACATGGCGGGCCAGAGCAGCAGAAAATCCCCCAGGGCGCCACGATGCACGAGAATCTGCGCTCCGGCGGCAGTAACGGGCTTGTCAGCGGGCATGGCTCTGCGTATCACCGTGGCCTGAGTCGTGCCAACCCCATCTCCGCCCCCAGGGCCCGAGGAGGAACCCCGTCATGCCCGAAACCACCTGCCCCCATTGTGGCAAGACCGCCCAGGGCTTTCGCAACCCCACACCCACGGTGGACATCGTGATCTACACACCGGGGCGCGGCGTGGTGCTCATCGAGCGCGCCAACCCGCCCCACGGCTTTGCCCTGCCCGGCGGCTTCGTGAACTACGAGGAACGGGTGGAGCAGGCCGCGGTGCGCGAGGCCTGGGAAGAGACCGGCCTGGAGGTGGAGTTGACCGGACTCCTGGGCGTATATTCCGATCCGGCCCGGGACCCGCGCAAGCACACCCTGAGTGTGGTCTTCACGGCCCAGGCCCAGGACATGGCCACCCTCGAGGCCGGTGACGACGCCGGGCACGTGGGGGTCTACCCCCTGGACGCGCTGCCCCAGCCTCTGGCCTTTGACCACGGCCGCATCCTGGCGGACTTCGCGGCGCAGCTGGAGCGCTTCAAGGCCTTCTGAGGTTCCGGGCACGGGCTCAGTTTGCACGGTGCAGCACGCGCAGGGTGCCCAGGTTCAGGGTCTCGCGCCAGTCCCCCCCGGCCAGCAGCTCCTCGTGCCAGCGGGTGACCCCGGGCCAGGTACCCACGTCGTGCAGGGCCAGGAGCCCCTCCTTGACCAGGTGGGGCGTCCAGAGGGCACAGTCCCGGCGCACGGCCTCGTAGGCGTGGTCGCCGTCCAGGAACAGCAGCCGGATGGGGCCGCTCCATTGGGCCGCGGCCTCCTCGGAGGTCATCTTCAGGGGGCGCACCCAATCCGCCAGATCGTGCCGGGCCAGGTTGCGCAGAAAGGTCTTGAAGGTGCTGCCCTCGCGCACGATGTCCGCCTGCTCCGCCGCCTGTCCGGCCTGGTGCTCCGGCGAGCCCTGGAAGGTATCCACGGCCACAACGGCTTCGCGGCCGTTGCGCTTGCTGCCCGCGGCCAGATAGCAGGTGGAGCGGCCGTAGAGGCTGCCCACCTCCAGCACGGCGCCGCAGCCCGGTCCGATGGAGGCCAGCAGATAGAGGGCGTAGCCCTCGATGGGCTCCAGAAAGCCCTCCACCGTGGCGAAGCGGTCGCTGAGCAGCCAGTAGTCGATGACGGGCTTGATCAAAGAGCCGATGTGCTCCATAATGAATCCCTCCGGTCCCATTGCATTTTTTCCGACAGGACCCGGGCGCGGCGGGCTCCTGCCCGCAGGAGTGGTAGCCCCCGCCCCCGCAGGCTGTCAAACCCGGTCCCCGTTTCAGGAGCCGTCATGCCCCGCATCCTCTGGGTCGGCAATCCCTATTTCTCCAGCCACCTGCCCCCCCTGGGCTGGGAGTTGCGCTGCCTGCAGCCCAGGACCCCGCGCACCTACACCTGGGAGCAACTGCTGACCGAGGGCCAGGGCGCGCCCGACGTGCTGATCCTGGGCGACAACTCCATGCCCCCCCTGCTCTTGGGGCTGGAGCGCTACCCCTGCCTCACGGCCTTTTACTGCGTGGATTCGCACATCCACTCCTGGCACCCGGACTATGCCCAGGCCTTCGACCTCTGCTGCCTGAACCTCAAGGACAACCTGCCCCACTTTGCCCAGCGTCTGGATCAGGGGCGGTTGCACTGGCTGCCCCTCTGGGCCGATGCCGGACAGGGCGCGCCCGAGGTCCCGGAGCAGGCCAAGGCCTACGACCTGCTCTTCGTGGGCAACGTGCAGCCCGACATCCACCCCGGCCGCCACGCCTTTTTCCAACGGCTCAAGGCCGCCTGCCCCGGCTTCACCGTGCTCAGGGGCAACTACCACCAGCTGTTCCCCCAGGCCCGCATCGTGTTCAACTACGCCGAGCGCGGGGACCTCAACTTCCGGGTCTTCCAGGCCCTGGGCACCGGTGCCTGCCTGCTGACCCCCCGAGTGGGGCACGGTCAGGCCGAGCTCTTCCAGGAGGGGCGGGAGCTGTACTGCTTCGACTCCACGGCCCCGGACCAGCCCGAGGCCCTGGCGGCCCAGGTGCGAGAGCTCCTGGCCGCACCGGAACTGCGCCAGGCCACGGCTAGGCGCGGTCTGGCCGCCGTGGACGCGGGACACCGGGCCCCCCATCGGGCCGCGACCCTGGACCGTCTGCTGCGCGACCAGGACCCCGGCGCCCTGATCCGGGCCCGCCTGGACCAGGCGGAGGCCATCCACGAGCAGTGGCTCCGGCGCTTGTATCTGCACTGGGCCGCGATCCTGCCCGACCCCCTGCGCGAAGAGTATTTCCTGCACGCCCGGCGTCCGACCAGGCCTGGGGTCTGAGCCCAAGCCGTGCGGACTGGCCTTGCCCCTGCCTTGGGGGGCGTGCTAGTGTCCGTTCCTGCAGCTTCGGCCGCATGGCCGCCCGACACAAGAAACCGCCCCCAATAGTGATCATGGACAAGGACACCCGCAACATCATCGCCACCGCCACGGGCGCGGCCCTGACCATGGGGCTGCCGTTCCTGCGGGTACATCCGCTCATCGCGCTGCTCTTCGGCCTGGCCGGTTTTTTCCTGGTGCGCCAGATTCTCCCGGTACGCGAGCCCGGCGAGGAGGAGCGACCGACAGCCCTGCCCCCGGAACTGCTGCCCGCGCTGCAAAAGCGGGTGTTGCAGGAGGGGAGCCAGACCGCCGCCCACCTGGACGGCCTGGCCGGTCAAATCCAGCGCCGGGAGACGGCGGCCGCGGTGCAGGACATCGCCCGGCTCATCCGCGCCATCGGCGCCGAGCTGCAGGACAATCCCCAGGCCCTGGCCTCGGCGGAGACTCTGGACTTTCTGCAGGACAATCTGCAGCGCGCGCGGGAGCTGGTGGGTTCCTATGCCCGCATCGCCACGACCCGTGCGCCCGAGCCGAGCAAGGAACCCCGGCTGGAAGCGGAGCGACAGAGAACCTTGCAGAGCGCCGAGGAGACCATCGAACGCCTGCGCCGGGGTTTTGCCGAGCTGCTCCAGGAGTGCATGGAGAACAACCTGCGCCTGCTGCAGGAAAAGGCGCGGCAGCTGTCCGGGCTCCTGGAGGAGCAGTTCCCCACCACTGAGGCCCGGCAACGCGACGACGGCCGAGGCCCCAAGTCTCCGCCCAGGGACTAGCGCTTTTTCGCCTTGAAACAAGGCTCCCCCCTGAAACAATCTTCAATTGTTTCAGGGAACTGCATAAGAGCATCTAACCATTTCCAATGGTAACATGCTCTAATCCGGCTTTTGACCAGCGTATTTTTTGGGTATAGTGTTCTCGTTGCAGCGGCGCGCCTGTCGATTTTTCGCTGGGGACCGCGCCGCAAACCAGCCCTGCGGGGCTTCGGGAGGACTTGCCATGAACCGTTCGCGCATCGTTCCGGCCTGTCTGTGTCTCGTGGTGCTGCTGGCCTTGTTCCTGGCGGGCTGCAAGGGGCCGGTGCTGACCCCCTCCTCGCTCTACGGACGCTGCCTGAGCTACACGCCCAGCGGCCGCCCCGACTCTTCCTGCGGCAGCCAGCCCCAGATCTGCGCAACCTACAACGAAATTCTCTCGGCGCAATACACGAGCCGTCAGGCCTGCGTGCAGGCCTGCACCGACTACTATTACCACAGCCCCGGCAGTTCCATGGTGGGCGCCTGCTCCGAAAGCGCGCGCTACGCCTGGTCCGATTGCACCACCTACTGCCGCTACACCTACGAGTGAGCGGGCGGCGGCCCGTGTCCCACGGACGCCACAGCGTTGGGGCGCGCTTGTCCGCCCCTGCGCTAAACGCACAAGGAGCCCCTGTTGTCTGTTCTCTCTTTGCGGCCTGACCGGCTGCGCCAGGCCGTCCTGGGCCTGTTCAAGGACGCCAACCGCACCAGTTTCGAGCTGTTCCGCATCATGGTGCCCGTGATGGTGGTGGTGAAGCTGCTGCAG